>JBBRKU010000162.1:0-5533 GCA_038231735.1 Actinomycetales bacterium
ACGCATGACTAGCCCAGTTCTACAATCACGGGTGCGTGATCCGAGGCGCCCTTGCCCTTGCGCTCCTCGCGGTCGATCTGCGCGCCGGTAACGCGCGCGGCGAGGGCCGGGGAGGCCAGAACGAAGTCGATCCGCATCCCCTCTTTTTTCGGGAAGCGCAGTTGTGTGTAGTCCCAGTAGGTGTAAACCCCGGGCCCCGGATGCAGCGGACGGACCACGTCCGCGTAACCTGCGGCCTCAAAGGCATGGAAGGCCGCCCGCTCCGGCGGGCTGACGTGGGTGAGGCCTTAGCGGAGGAAGTAATCGATGTCCCAGACATCCTCGTCCCGCGGCGCGATGTTCCAGTCGCCCATCAGGGCCACCTGGGCCTGCGGGTCCGCGGCCAGCCAGCCGACGGCGCTGGCCCGGAGGGTGTCCAGCCAGGAGATCTTGTACGGCATGTGCGGATCTCCGAGCGCGCGGCCGTTGGGGACGTACAGGCTCCAGACCCGCACTCCGGCGCAGGTGGCGCCGATGGCGCGGGCCTCCTGCTCGGGCTCCTTCTCCGCCTTGCCGAAGACCGGCTGCTCGGGGAAGGAGCGTTCGACGTCGTCGAGCCCCACCCGGGACGCGATGGCGACCCCGTTCCACTGGTTCAGGCCGAAGTGGGCCACCTCGTAGCCGCTGTTTTCGAACAGGTCCCAGGGGAAGTTCTCGTCCTTGCATTTGGTTTCCTGGATGGCCAGGACGTCCACATCCGTCCGGCGCAGCCAGTTTTCCACCCGGTCGGCCCGGGCGCGGAGGGAATTGACGTTCCACGTTGCGATCTTCACAGTGCTTAATCTACCAACAGTGCTTAATCTACCAACTTGTCTAAGATACCAACTTGTCTAACCGAGCAACTTGTTTAGCCAACCAATTGTCCAATGTACCTACCCCGGCCGCCGTGGGGGGCTGGGGGTTATTTCCACCAGGTATCGAGCAGCGAAGCGGGAACCGTGCGCTTGTGGCGGGTGACCAGATAGCGCTTTTCGATCGATTCGGCGGCGGCGTCGTCGATGTCCTTGCCCTCCAGGTAGTCATCGATCAGTTCGTAGCTCAGCCCCAGTTCGTCCTCGTCGGTGCGCCCGGGCACGTCATCGAGCAGGTCCGCCGTCGGAATTTTGTTGTAGAGACGTTCCGGAGCGCCGAGTTCGCGCAGCAGCGCCCTGTTCTGCCGCTTGTTCAGCGTGAACAGCGGCAGCACATCCGCGCCGCCGTCGCCGTATTTGGTGAAGAATCCGGTCACGGACTCGGCTCCATGGTCGGTGCCGATGACCAGCAGATTGTGCTGACCGGCCAGCGCGTACTGCGCGATCATCCGGGAGCGTGCCTTGATATTGCCCTTCGTGAAGTCGCTGAGGTCCTCGCCCGTGGTCTTGGCGTACTCGTCCTGGAAGCCGTCCACCGCGGGTGCCACGTTGTAGCTCCAGGATGTCTTGGGACGGATGAAGTCCAGCGCGGCCTGGGCATCTTCCTCGTCAGCCTGGACGTTGTACGGCAGCCGGACGGCGATCAGGTTGGCGTCCGCGCCCTCGGACTCAAGCTCCTCGACGGCCAGCTGGGCCAGCCGGCCGGCCAGCGTCGAATCGAGGCCGCCGCTGACCCCCAGCACGAACCCGTTGGTGTGCGACGCTCTTGCATACTGCTTCAGGAAGTCAACACGCCGGCGGATCTCCTGGGCGGGGTCGATGGTGGGTCTGACTCCCATTTCTTCAATAATCCGGGCCTGAAGTTCGCGCATGCCCCAAGCCTACTGGCTTATAGGATTGGAGCCATGACTGCGCCTCTGGAACTACCCGCTGCCCGCGCCCGCCTCCTGGAACTGATTAAGGAGCTCGCCGTCGTCCGCGGGAAGGTCATCCTGTCCAGCGGCGCGGAGGCCGACTACTACATTGACCTTCGCCGGATCACGCTGCACCACGAGGCGTCCAAATTGGTGGGCCAGGTGATGCTGGCGCTGCTGGATGAGGGTGGAATTGCGGATATCCAGTCCGTGGGCGGCCTGACGATGGGCGCGGATCCGGTGGGCACCGCGGTCATGCACGCGGCCGCGGATGCTGGCCATGCCGTGGACGCCTTTGTAGTGCGCAAGGCGCAGAAGTCGTACGGGATGGGACGCCAGGTGGAGGGGCCGGAGGTCCGCGGCCGCAGGGTCGTGGCGCTTGAGGACACCTCGACGACGGGTGGTTCCGCTCTGGCGGCCGTGGAGGCCCTGCGCAACGCGGGCGCGGAGGTGGCCGCCGTCGCCGTCATTGTGGACCGGGATACGGGCGCGAAGGAGCGGATTGAGTCCGAAGCCGGCGTCCCGTACCTCTTTGCCTTCAGCAAGAACGACCTCGGGCTCAACTGACCCGCGGCAGATTTCCCAGCGGTTAGGCTGGATGCCACCCTTCCGGACAATTGACGCGGACGAATCCGCGTCAATTGTCCGAACCTGCGGCATCGGTCGCAGCCGCGGGGATCCGGGCTCTCAGATGTGCGGGATCAGGTCAGCCACCGAATCCAGCACCTGGTCCGGGCGGAACGGGTAGGCATCGATGTCCTCCCGCTGCGTGATGCCGGTCAGCACCAACAGAGTGTGCAACCCCGCTTCCATGCCCGCGATAATGTCCGTGTCCATCCGATCCCCGATCATCGCCGTCGTCTCCGAGTGCGCCTCGATCTGGTTCATTGCGGAGCGGAACATCATGGGATTCGGTTTGCCGACCACGTAGGGTTCCCGGTTGGTGGCCTTGCTGATCAGCGCCGCAATGGCGCCGGTCGCCGGGATGGGGCCCTCCTTGGACGGGCCGGTCGCGTCAGGATTGGTGGCAATGAACCGTGCGCCCTCGCCGATCAGCCGGATTGCCCTGGTGATGGCTTCGAAGGAATACGTCCGCGTCTCGCCCAGCACCACGAAGTCCGGATTCTGGTCCGTCAGGATGAATCCGGCTTCGTGCAGGGCCGTGGTCAGCCCGGCCTCGCCGATAACGAAGGCCCTGCCGTGCGGCAACTGGGCCTTCATGAACTGTGCGGTGGCCAGCGCCGACGTCCAGATGTTCTCCTCCGGAATATCCAGCCCGGACGCCTTGAGCCGGGCCCTCAGATCGCGCGGGGTATAGATGGAGTTGTTGGTCAGTACCAGGAACCGGCGCGAGGTATCCACCCACCGCCTGATCAGCTCCGATGCGCCCTCAACGGCCTGGTTTTCGTGGACCAGTACGCCGTCCATATCGGTCAGCCAGCATTCAATGTCCTTCGCCCAGCGAGGTTCCTGCGTTGTCACGGTGATCTCCTGGATCTGCTCGCCTGCTGTGTCCTGCGCCCCAGTCTTGCAGATAGCGGGCGCCGTTGGCAGGGCCGGGGCAATAGTGGGACGCATGCCACAGTCGCCGGTACTGTTAATTGGTGACCACCCACTCCCATGACCAGCCAAACCACGCACCGGAGCTCGCATCCACCACCGACGCGGACATGTCGCAGCCCGTGGTCGGCGTGGGACCCTGGCCCGGCGAGCTGCCGGCGGGGGACCACTGGGATGCTGAGCTGCTGGCCGCCGGGGACACGCGCAATGTGGTGGACGAATACCGGTATTGGCGCCACGACGCGATCGTCGCGGATCTGGATGGAAAGCGGCACAACTTCCACGTGGCGATCGAAAATTGGCAGCACGACCTGAATATCGGCTCCGTGGTGCGCTGCGCCAATGCCTTCCTGGCCAAGGAAGTGCACATCATCGGCCGGCGGCGCTGGAACAAGCGCGGCGCCATGGTGACGGACCGATACCAGCATGTCCGCCACCATCCGAGCGTGGAAGAGTTTGTCCAATGGGCCGCGCACGAGGGGCTGGCCGTCATCGGCATCGACAATTTCCCGGATTCGGTACCACTGGAGACCTACGAACTGCCGAAGGACTGTGTGCTGGTGTTCGGGCAGGAGGGCCCGGGCCTCACCGATGAGGTGCACGGTGCGGCCGAAGCCACGCTGTCCATTGCGCAGTTCGGCTCGACGCGTTCCATCAATGCCTCCGCGGCCGCCGCCATTGCTATGCACGCGTGGATCCGCCGCCACGTCTTCGGCCAGCTCATCTAGCCGAAAGTCCCGGCACGGAAAAACTGATTGCCCTGAACTGCTATGCCGGACGTTTTTCGGGGTCTAGGCTCGGGCATGACGGGCAAGAAGGGTGCTGGACAGTGGGAGATGTCGGATGCGCAACTCACTAGTGCAACGCGGTATGTGGGCGAAACTCCTGGCTATGTGGGCAGCAACCGCCTGCCTGGCAACACTCGGCGCGGGTACGGCGATGGCAGCGCCGCCGTCGGCGGACACAGCCTTTCCGGGGGCAGTCCCCTCATGGGCCAATCCGGCCAACGACCAAGGCCCGGCGCCGGCAGCCACCTCTGTGGAAGGCGAAATCTACCTTCCGCTCAGGGAGCAAGCTGGTGCCGAGAGGTTCGCAACGGACGTCTCCACGCCGGGCAATGACCTCTACAAACACTGGCTCAGCCCGGAGAAATGGATCAGCACCTATGCCCCCAGCCAGGAAGATTTCGACGACGTCGTCGCTCATCTGACGTCGCTGGGCCTGACCATCTCCGCCGTTCCTGACAGCCGCCAGTACGTGGTCTTCCGCGGCAGCCCGGATCAGGTCAATAAGGTGTTCAAGACCGCACTGCACAGCTACAAGTTCCAGGGCGCCACGCTGGTGGGGCCGTCAACGGTTCCCAGCCTGCCAAGCTCCCTGGCGGCCAAAGTGGCCGGCGTCAGCATTGACCAGGGCAGGCTGATGACCAAGCCAGGTCTGAAGAAACAGGACGCAGCAACCACTGGCTCATGTTCCAGCTACTACGGCCAGAATCAGCAGACGGTTCCGCCGGCATACGGCAAGACCGCCTTCAGCACATTCATCTGCGGCTACACACCGAAGCAGATCCAGTCGGCCTACGGCCTGCAGGACCTGGTGGGCGCCCAACCGGACAACCAGGACAGCCGCAAGCCGGACGGTCACAGCCAGACGGTGGCGATCATCGACGCGTATGCCTCGCCCACCATGCGTTCCGACATCAACACCTACTCCAAGACCAATGGGCTCCCGGCGATGACGGACACCTCCTACAAGGAGGTGGTTCCGAGCCCCAGCGAGTTCGTGGACCAGGCGTCCTGCGGCTTCCCGAGCGGCTGGCAGGGTGAGCAGGCGCTGGACGTGGATGCGGTGCACGGCAGCGCGCCAGGCGCCAACATCCTCTACGTTGGTGGCTTCAACTGCAGCGGCGGCATGGACGTTGCGATGTCCAAGATCCTGGACCATAAACTCGCCAACATCGTCAGCAACAGCTATGGCAACGTGGGGGAGGCGCTACCGGCGGACGCAATCGCCGGCGAGGTGAACCTCCAGCTGCAGGCCGCCGGTGAGGGAATCGGCCTGTACTTCTCCAGCGGCGATAATGGTGATGAGGCCGTTTGGCTGGGTTACGCTGCACCGGATTTCCCGGCCAGCTCACCGTGGGTCACCGCGGTGGGTGGCACCAGCCTG
>JBBRKU010000163.1:0-5490 GCA_038231735.1 Actinomycetales bacterium
GAATCACCAATCACCACCACCTGAGTGGCCGGGGGACCGGATGGCTGGGCCGAAGCCGCGGAAGGTGCCAAAGACCCTGCAGGCGCCGAGACCCCGGATGGCTGGGCCGACGACGCGGAACGGGGAACCTGCACCTTCGCCGGCGGCGGGCCCGGGCCGCAGGAGGTGAGGCAACCAAGGACCAGCACGCAACCCATCAGTGCGTGGCGCCAGGTTTTGCTATTCCGCGTAGGCACGGTTTCCGGACCTCCTTCCCGGGCGCCGGATGATTTTCCTGGCCAGGCTGAGTCCCTGGCCCCAGGACACCTTGGGCAGGTACGCCCGGGCAATCGCGTTGCCGATGCTCGGCAGCGCGGCGGCATCCGGGTAGACCATGAAGAGCGGTTCGTAGCGCGGCTGGAATTTGGTTTTGAACGCCAGCAGGGAGCGGAAGCCGTAGACGGGTTCCAGCATGGCGCCCACCCGGTCAAGCATCCGGTCCAGCGGGCCGTCCTGTCCCGGACCGGTGCCTGAAGAGCTGCCGGCGTCCGGCTCGATCCGCGCCAGCGGGGCACCGGAGAGGCTGATGAATTCATAGCCCTGGTCCTTGAAGGACAACGCCGCTGAGGCAATCAGGAACTCCGTGCCCGCCCGGAAGCCCGCGCTGCGCCGGCGCATGAAGTCCAGCGTCCAGCCGACGACGGCGCCGTCCCGGTAGACGGGCAGCCAGGACGCCACCGCGTGCACGGTGTGCTCGTCGTCGACGGCCAGCAGGCAGCGCACCTCCGGGTCGTTGATCTCATCGAGGCCGCCCAGGGTGAAACCCATCTCCGGCCTCCCCTTATCGGCCACCCAGTCCTCGGAGATCGCGTGGATCTGGTCCACCACGGACAGCGGTGCGGACGGGTAGCTCACCCACTGGGCCCGGATGCCTTCCTTGGCCGCCTTGTTCAGCGCGGTCCGGATGTCCTGGAACTTTTTGCCGGCAAAGGAAATGGAATCCAGGTCCAGGAACGTTTTCTGGGCCACCTGGACGGAACCCCAGCCGTGGTCTTCGGTGATCTCCTGCACCTCCTTGCCGACGGAGTAGAAACTCGGAGTCCACCCGTTGGCGCCGGCGTAGCGGCTGAACTCCTCAATCGAGGCTTTCAGCTCCGCGCTGGGACCCACGGGCGGACCAAGGGTCAGGGCGATGCCGCTCAGGACGCGATAGGCGATGAAGCTGTTGCCGGAGGAGGAGAACCAGTAGCTGTTCCCGGCCCAGGTTGTCATCCAGGACAGCGAGGAACCCTCCGTGGACCTGAGGATGGCCCGGGCGCGGTCCTCATCGCTGCCGTGCCGGTTATGCGCCGGCCGGAGAAAGGTGCGCAGGACCAGCACGGCCGCGACGGCCCAGAAGACAACGCCGACTCCCTCGTACAGCAGGACGGCGGGCGTGCTCTGCGGGAAGAACGCCGGCGCGGCATCCAGGACGAAGCCCAGCGGCAGGAAACGGTCCGGGACATCGGCCAGCAGGTCCACCAGACCGGGCACCGGAGTGAACCCTTCCGCCAGCGCCATACCCCCCAGCACGTAGACCGCGGCCAGGACCGCCGCCGTCGCCAGCAGGTTCAGGGCCAGCCGGGGGTACGTCTTGGGCGGAGCGCAAACGGGGAACAGTTTCCGGGTGGCCAGCAGGAGAATGAACAGTGCAAGGGGCAGCAGCAGCGGCAGGATCAGGCTGAACGGGTGGTGGAAGGCGGCAACATCAATGGCTCCCGGACCCTCATTGGGCGGCGCATTGGGCCCGGCGGGCATCAGCGCGGCGGCAATGTAGGTTCCGGCCAGGATGGCCAGCCCTCCTTCCAGGACCAGCGTGGCGTACCAGGCAAAACGCCGCCCGCGGCGCAGGCCGTCGGCGAAGAGCAGCAGCAGCACCGAGGGCAGGATGGCCATGAAGATGCCGCCGGCCCCGGCACGCAGCTGCAGCTGGGCGGCGGCGCAGTCCCTGACCTGCGTGGGGTCGGCACACAGCGTCTGCAGCAGCTGCGGATCCACCGGCTGGATGTTGGTGAACAGGTACCGCAGGACGGCCAAAGGACCGGCGGACTGCGGCAGCAGCCCCGCCAGCACAGGGCCCGCAGCGGACGCGGCCACGATCATGGCCACCAGAACGCGGGCCTCGCGCCGGGACACGACCGGGACCCTGAAGCGCGGCAGCCTGCCCAGCAGCAGCGGTCCCAGCAGGCCCCCGCTGACGGCAGCGCCCAGCCTCACCAGGTCCGGAAACGATCCGCTGTAGAGGGTGAGCAGGACCAGCAGGGCAAGAATACCCAGCCGGATGCGCCGCCGCCACAAGGTGCCCATCGTGGCAGTGGCGGCCATCGCGGCGCCGAAGAGCAGCGCGGACGGTCCCAGAAAGGAATGGTTGAGCAGCTGCGCGGACCAGCTGCCCATCAGGCTCCGGATGCCGTGGGCAGCACCAAGGGCGGCGGCGGCTCCCAGGACCTGGCTGCCCAGGGCGGCGATGGCGAACCTCCACCAGCCCAGCCGGCGTTCGGTCGCCATCCCAACCACCACCAGCAGCACGGTCCACAGGAGGTAGCCGGGCAGGCCGCGGGCCCAGAACCCGCTGCTGACCAGCACCCACCAGTGCCCCGGCAGGGAATGGCCGGACACGACCGTACGCGAAATGAGGATCCCGTGCGGACCGGTTGCAATGGAGCCGGAGAGGATCCCGGCGCCCCAGAAGAGGGCGACGACGACGGCCGTGACCGGGGCGCGGGTCCAGTCCAGCAGCCAGGCGGATCGCGGCCGGAAGCCCAGCTGCCTGCGCCAGGGCCGCAGCTGATCGGTTTCGTCTAATGAGCCTTTCAATGGGCCGTTCAATGCTGTGTCCTCAGATGGCGCGGGGATTCGAACCGCGGTATGGCCCGCGTCCCTCTAGAGTATGGCACCGCAGAATCCCCCTGCACATCCGCGGCTATGGTTCGCGCTGGATCTCACGGCGGTGGCCGGCCTGAACCACAACAATGACAAGGCGGCCGTCGTCAATGCGGTTTTATACCTGGTAGCCTCCGGTTCGCACTCGCCGTTCGACGCGACCAGCGAGCTTCTTTGCCCCGGGAGGCCGGGGCGTTTCAGCCAGAAGGTCAATGGCCGCCTGGATCCTGCGACGGGCCTCGGGCGGGAGCTTGTGTAGCTGCCGGGTAGCGGCCGGCAAGATCTCAACGACGTAGCTCACGCCAAGCCCAGGTCCCGCTTGACGTCCTCCCAGGGAATCGGAGTTTGTCCGGTGCCTTCGATTTCCTCCCAAGCCTCGTCAACGGCACGAATGTCGTCCAGTTCCTCGGCCGCCTCCCGCAGGCGTTCAAATTCGACAGCATCAACCAAAGCGGCAACGCGAATCCCGCGCCGAGTCAGGAACGTGGGCTCCTGTGCGTGTTGGGCGTTGTCCACGATGGTCGCCAGATGGTTTCGTGCCTCAGAAATCGGGATGTCGCCCATGTCAGCGAAGATACCAACGTCAGCTCCGGTAACTTTGGCCTGTTTGCGTCCCAGTTCTCACATTCGTGCCAGTGCCTGCCAATGTCACACGTAGGGTGTTGCCATGGAACTACGCTGGGTGCGGACCTTCGTTGCTGTCGCTCAGGAGCTGAATTACGGCAGGGCTGCCGAGAAGCTTCACGTTAGCCAGCCCGCTGTTAGCCAGCAAATCTTTCAACTCGAGAAGGCCGTGGGCGTGCGGCTTGTTGATCGCACGACGCGCTCCGTGGCGCTGACTCGGGCTGGGGAGGCATTCCTGCCGCTGTCGCTGGAGGTGCTGGCCAAAGCGGACGAAGCCGTGCGTGCAGCCCGCAACTCCGAGCGCAACGACCACGGCGTGGTGCGGATCGGCTTCGCCGGTGCCATGGGGTCGGCTTCCGTTGGAGCCATCACCCGCTTGGTGCGCAGTTCCTACCCGGGCATTGAGCTAAGGTTTCAAGCCGCGCTGGGAAGTGCCGAGGTCCTGGATCTGGTGGCCGCCGGCGGCCTTGACATCGGATTTACGGCAGGTCAGCGGTCAGTGCAGGGCGTGCGGCTCCGGACCATCGACGACGATTCTATGGGCTGCCTCGTCCCGCTCGACCACCCCATTGCCCTTAGGGATTCGGTGAAGCTCGCCAGTCTCCGAGACGTGGGGTTCGTGTTGCTTGACCCATCCCTAGGGCTGCGCCTGCGGGAGGAGGCCATCGAGGCGTGCGTCGACGTCGGCTTTCGCCCCCGCGTGGTCCAGGACGCTCCGGATTCATCAACGCTCTTCGCCCTCGTTGCAGCGGGCGTTGGCGTGAGCATCACCGCGGGCCGCTTTGCCGCCTCCGCGCAAGGAACGGCCTTCGTGCCCTTCAGTGATGTCACCCGCCGGCTCCGCACCGTCGTTGCGTGGCGCGAGGATCCAAGCTTTGGTGCACTTCAACATGTCCTCGGCATCATCGTGGAGATCCATCCGACCGTTATATAAGCATTTGTAATTACTAACAGCACATATTGATATTGGACATTTTTGGCAATCGCTTGCCATGGTTGATGCACTGACTCAACCAAAGGACAACGATGTTCGCCACAGATGCGCTACCAAGCACTCTCACGGCCGTGCCCACGGTCCATGGACCTATTCCGGCCACCGCGGAGAGCTACCCGTTCTCAGCGGCCGCCAGGCAGGTCAACCCCACCGATTTGAACGAGTTCGCCTACATGGAGGACGAGTTCTTCGTCTCCGGCAGCGCCAACGCCTACGAAACGGACGACGACGGCCAGCCCCGCGTCGCGGTGGCGGACGTCGCCTACACGAACCGGATCCTGGTGCGGCGCCCCGCCGATCCTGCCGCAGCGAGCGGCACCGTCTGGGTGGACATCATGAACGCCTCCAACGGTTTTGACGTTGAGGATCACTGGCGCCGCGCATGGAACCACTGGATGGCAGAAGGGGACACCTACGTGGGAGTCACGTCGAAGCCGATCCAGGTCGACGCCCTGAAGAACTTCGACGCCGCCCGCTACAGCAATCTCAGCTGGGAGCTTCCCGGCAGCCTCGCACGCGATCCCCTTGTCGCCGTCGAAGGTGAGTGGGACCCGATGCAGGAGCTCCCCGGCGCCGAGGAAGGCCTGGTGTGGGACGTCCTCACCCAGGTCGGCGCCCTGCTGCGCTCCGCAAAGGCCCCCTCAGTAGTCGGCATCAAGCCGGCCGGGGTTTTTCTCATGGGCCAGTCGCAGTCCGCGGTCTACCTGAACACCTGGATCGGCAGCTTTCACGGCATGGTCTCCCAAGCCCACGGCCGCCCACTATTCGACGGCTACCTCGCCACCGTGGGAGCCGCCATCCGCCGTCCACTGCGGCAAGGTCTCGCCCCGCGCACACCGGGCCAGTTTGCGGTAGTTCCCTCGGCCGACGTCGAACTTGACGTCCCCCACATCACCGTCACCGCCGAGGGAGACATCGACTTGTTCGCCTTGCTCGGCGATTCAGGACTCCTTGAGAACGGCTACCTTGAC
>JBBRKU010000164.1:0-5490 GCA_038231735.1 Actinomycetales bacterium
GATCGAGGCCTCGCTGCGCACCAACTACTTCCAGCACAAGCCGTACCTGAGCATCAAGCTCAGCCCCGCCGCCATCGACGGCCTGCCGTTCCCGCGGCCGAAGTTCGAGATCTGGGTCTACTCGCCCCGGGTGGAGGGCGTGCACCTGCGCTTCGGCAAGGTGGCCCGCGGCGGGCTGCGCTGGTCCGACCGGCGCGAGGATTTCCGCACCGAGGTGCTCGGCCTGGTCAAGGCGCAGACCGTCAAGAACGCGGTGATTGTGCCCACCGGCGCCAAGGGCGGCTTCTTCGCCAAGGCGCTGCCGGATCCATCCGTGGACCGCGCGGCCTGGATGGCGGAGGGCATCGAGAGCTACAAGACCTTCATCCGCGGCCTGCTGGACCTCACGGACAACCTGGTCACCACCCCGCAGGGGGAGCGGCTGATGCCGCCGGCGGACGTGGTGAGGCACGACGACGACGATTCCTACCTTGTGGTGGCGGCGGACAAGGGCACCGCCTCATTCTCCGACATCGCCAATTCGATCTCCGCCGAATACGGTTACTGGCTCGGTGACGCCTTCGCCTCCGGCGGTTCCGTCGGCTACGACCACAAGGTGATGGGCATCACGGCCCGCGGCGCCTGGGAGTCCGTCAAGCGGCACTTCAGCGAGCTGGACGTGGACACCCAGACCGAGCCCTTCACCGTCGTCGGCGTCGGGGACATGTCCGGGGACGTGTTCGGCAACGGGATGCTGCTCTCCGAGCACATCAACCTGGTGGCCGCCTTCGACCACCGGCACATCTTCCTGGACCCGACCCCGGACGCGGCGGCATCCTTCGCCGAGCGGCGCCGGCTCTTCGAGCTGCCGCGGTCCTCCTGGGCGGACTACGACGCCTCGCTGATCAGCGAGGGCGGCGGCGTGTACGCCCGCCAGGTCAAGTCCATCCCGGTCTCCGAGCCGGTCCGGGTTGCCCTGGGCCTGCCGGAGGGCACCGTCCGGCTGAGCCCGCCTGAACTGCTGCGCGCCATCCTGCTGGCCCCGGCGGATCTGCTCTACAACGGCGGCATCGGCACCTACGTCAAGGCCAGCACCGAGACCAACGCCGCGGTGGGGGACAAGGCCAACGATGGCATCCGGGTGGACGGCCGGGACCTGCGCGTGAAGGTGATCGGTGAGGGCGGCAACCTGGGCATGACCCAGCGCGGCCGGGTCGAAGCCGCGCTGCACGGGGTCATCCTGAACACGGACGCCATCGACAATTCCGCCGGCGTGGACTGCTCCGACCACGAGGTCAACATCAAGATCTTCGTGGACCGGATGGCCGCCGCGGGCAAGCTGGAACCGTCCGAGTGCGCCGCCTTCCTGGCTGAAATGACGGACGAGGTGGGTGACCTGGTGCTGGTGGACAACGTGGACCAGAACATCCTGCTGCTCAATGACCGGCTGCGCGTGGTGGAATGGAGCCCCAGCTACGAGCGCCTGATGGACTGGCTGGAGGCCTCCGCGGACCTCAAGCGCGAGCTGGAGGCCCTGCCGACGACGGAGACCCTGCGGACCCGGCTGGAAAGCGGCCAGGGGCTGACCTCCCCGGAACTGTCCGTGCTGGCCGCGTACGCCAAGATCGAACTGGCGAACGCGCTGCGGGACAGCGACCTGGCGGACGATCCGTGGTTCCGCAAGACGCTGCGCAGCTACTTCCCCAAGCAGCTGGTGGACCGCTTCGACGCGGACCTGGACACCCACCCGCTGCGCCGCGAGATCATCGCCACCGTGGTGGCCAATGACATGATCAACCTGGGCGGCATCACCTTCGCGTTCAGGGCCATGGAAGAAACCTCGGTGAGCGAGGGCGTCGTCGCCCGCGCCTTCGTGGCGCTGCGCGAAATCTACCGGCTCGACGAGATGATCGACGCGCTCAACGCGCTGCCGCCGTCGTTCCCCACCGAGCACTGGTGCACGGTGCACCTTGACATCCGCCGGCTGCTGGACCGCGCGGTCCGCTGGCTGATCAACCAGGGCAGCACCGCCTCCATCGACGACGTCGTGGCCAAGTTCGGCCCGACCGTCGGGGAGCTGGGCACCCAGCTGGGCGGCTACCTGCGCGGCACGGACCAGGAGCGGGTGGAGTCCTGGCTGGCGCAGGCCCCCGGCGGGGACGTTCCGGCCGCGCTGGGCAAGCGCTGGGCCGAACTGTTCGAAAGCTTTGCGCTGCTGGACATCGCGAAGATCTCCGAGCACATCCACGAACCGGTCGAGGACGTCGCCAAGGTCTACTTCGCGCTGTACGACCACTTCGGCGTGGATAGCCTGCTGGAACGGATCTCGGCGCTGCCGCGGGCGGACCGCTGGCAGGCGCTGGCCCGCGCCGCGCTGCGCGATGACCTCTATTCCACCGCGGCGGACATGACCAAAGCGGTCATGCACGCCACCGCGCCGGGGCAAACCGCGCCGGAGCGGATCGAGGGCTGGGAGAACCAGAATGCCGAGCAGCTGGACCGGGCCAAGAAGATGTTCGCGGAGGTCAACGAGCTGGAACAGGACGATATGGCGTCCCTGTCGGTAGCATTGAGGCTGCTGCGGTCCATCGTGCGCCGCTGACGACCGCCGGAACCCCGGCCCCTGAGCGGGGCCGGGGTCCGTGCCCACCGAGGAGACACAACTGTGGCAATCTTTACCGACCCCATCAGGGAACACGCTGATTTTGGGCCGGGGGATGCCGAGTGGCTGCACCTGCTGGTGGGGGACTGGCAGCTGGTGGCGGACCTGGCGTTTGCGGACCTGGCGCTCTGGTTCCCGCATCCGGTGCTGGGCTATGTGGCGCTGGCGCACGTGCGTCCCTCCACCACGCACACCGTCTTCCACTCCGACTTTGTGGGCCAGAAGATCCGCAATGACCTGGCCCCGCTGGTGATCAAGGCGTGGGAAAGCCAGTCCATCGAACGCTCCGCCGAAACCAGCGGATGGAGCACGGACATGGCGATGCGCGTGGAGGCCGTCCCGATGGTCCGCAATGGCCGCACCCTGGCCGTGGTCACCACGCACATGGACCTCTCCAGCTCACGGATGCCCTCCCGGCTGGAACTGACCTACCGCCAGTGCGCCTACGACCTGCTCCGGATGGGCACGCTGGGGCTGTGGCCGGACTTCGCCTCACCCACCGGCTCGCGCCGCGGCGCCCCGCGCGTGGGGGACGGGCTGATCCGGCTGGACGCGGAGGGTGTTGTGCAGTACGCCAGCCCTAACGGCGTCTCCGCCTACCGCCGGCTGGGGGATGTGGAATCCCTGGAGGGCCGCTCGCTGGCGGAGGTCACCACCGGGCTGCTCAAGGACCGCCGTCTGGTGGATGAGACCCTGCCGCTGGTGGTCACCGGCCGGATGCCCTGGCGCACCGAGATTGAGTCCCGCGGCGTCAGCCTGTCGCTGCGCGCCATCCCGTTGCGCGATGCCAACCAGCGCTTCGGCGCGCTGGTGCTCTGCCGCGACGTCTCCGAGCTGCGCCGGCGCGAACAGGAGCTGGTCACCAAGGACGCCACGATCCGCGAGATCCACCACCGGGTGAAGAACAACCTGCAGACCGTGGCCGCACTGCTGCGCATGCAGTCCCGCCGGATGCAGAGCGAGGAGGGCCGGCAGGGTCTGGAACAGGCCATGCGCCGGGTGGCCACCATCGCGCTGGTGCACGAGACGCTGTCCCAGGGACTGGCGCAGAACGTTGACTTCGATGAACTGATCGGGCGGCAGTTCCGGCTCTCCGCGGAGGTGGCCTCACCGTCGCAGAAGGTGCGCACCGAGCGCGAGGGCGTCTTCGGCGAGCTGCCCAGCGACTTTGCCACCCCGCTGGCCCTGGTCATCCACGAATTGGTCACCAACGCGGTGGAGCATGGTCTGGAGGACCGCGAGGGAACGGTCTGGCTGCTGGCCCGCCGGAGCATCAGCGACTCCGGTGAGGAGATCCTGAAGGTGACGGTGGCCGACGACGGCGTGGGACTTCCGGACGGGGCGTACCCCGAGGGGCTGGGCCTGCAGATTGTGCGCACCCTGGTCACCAGCGAACTGGGCGGAAACATCAAGTGGTCCCGCCGCGAAGGCGGCGGAACCGCTGTGGAGGTGGAAATGGCCCTGCACAGCCGCAACGCCTGAGGCGTCGCTGGTCGGGCCTGTGGAGACCCGTTGGTCGAGACTGTCGAGACCCTAGCTCGCCCGGCGCGCCCGTGCGGCGCGGCGCTTCAGCGCGCGGCGCTCGTCTTCGCTCATGCCGCCCCAGACGCCGGCATCCTGGCCAGACTCAAGGGCCCACTGGAGGCAGGTGTCAACAACCTGGCACCGGCGGCAAACGCTTTTGGCTTCCTCGATCTGCAACAGGGCCGGACCGGTATTCCCCACCGGGAAGAACAGTTCCGGGTCCTTGTCGAGGCAGGCCGCGCGGTTACGCCAGTCCATGCTGATCACTTAACTCCTTAGAAACGATGGGATTGCACACCTTGTGAAAAAATTCACTTGAGGTCACATAATTAAAGGGGGCATTCAGGGCCCCCTCGTTTACTTCATTAACGTTTTCACGTTAACGGCGTGTAAACAAGGGTAATAGCCTGTCAATTGGCTCCATGGGGTGAGCGATGCATCACACCGTTTCCCGGTGTGTCCCCGTCTTTTGACTATGTCCGGTAGTGTGCCCATGTGTCAAGACCTCCAGCTAGCGACCCGGCAGTCCCCGACGACGGCTCGCCGAAACCCACCGGCAATACCTCCGGCGGCGTTTCCGACGGCATTGGCGTCCCGGCGGAACGCCCGATCGGAGTGACCGTAGCCGCCTTGGTTGTAGGACTTGAAGCGTTGGCGCTGCTGGCCGTCGGCGTCTGGCTGGGCATCAACCTTGTGGCTACCAAACCCGTATCCATGGCCAGCGGCATTTTCCTCCTGGTCCTGGTGCTCGCCTTCGGTGCGGGACTTTGCGCCGTGGCGGCGAACCTGTACCGCGGTTTCCGCTGGACACGGTCCGCAGCCTTCGTCTGGCAGCTGTTGATGCTGACCATTGCCGTCCCCGCACTCCTGGCCGGTCAGCTTGTCACCGGTTTGCTGCTGATCATTCCGCCGCTGGCCGTCGCCGTCCTGCTGTTCACGCCCAAAGTTGTTGGCTTCACGCTCCGCACAGGCGGCGAACCGCCGGTGCTGTAGCGGTCGATCAGTCAAGGCCATGCCAGCTGAAGCCATTCGCATGCCCCGTTGACCAGCAGCACCGCCCGGCCCGGCGGAGCATGACCGTCGGTGTCCAAACGGCAGCTGAAAAACTCACCGTCCTGAGACCGATTCGGCGCGAGAACCAGTCCTGTCCCCGAGTTCCTCCCCGCAATGGCCAGCGGCAGCCTCATCAGTGCAGCCGGATTGAGGGGTCCCGTGGCACCGACCAGGGCGCCGGCGGCCCGAAGTCTCTCGAGCGCCGCATGGGCGGCGGGGGAGAGCGTCTGCAGATCGTCCACCAGCGCACCAAGCATTGCCGCCTCCTGGCC
>JBBRKU010000165.1:0-5453 GCA_038231735.1 Actinomycetales bacterium
CGGCCGCTGCCCGTCACCGCGGCCTTGACCTCCGAGGGCGTATGCAGGGCGACGGGGATGCCGCGGCGGGCGGCCGCGGCAATGACGATGCCCGAGGCCTGGGCCACGCCCATCACGGTGCTGACGTTGAGCTGGGAAAAGACCCGCTCCACGGCCAGCACATCGGGGTGGTGCAGCTCGAGCCACTCGTCAATGGACTCCGCGATCACCAGCAGGCGCGCATCCAGGCCGAGGTCCGGGGTGCTGCCCACGACGCCGACGGCGACCAGCGTCGCCATCCGGTTGGCGGCCACATCCACCACGCCCAGCCCGCAGCGGGTCAGGCCGGGATCCACCCCCAGGACACGCAGCGTCAGTCCTCGTCCAGCTGAGCCATGACTTCCGGACTCATGTCCGCGTTTGAATAGATGTTCTGGACATCGTCCAGGTCTTCCAGCGCGTCGTAGAGCCTGATGAACTTGCGGGCATTGTCCACGTCCAGTTCCACCTGCATGGAGGGAACAAAGCCGGCGTCATCGGTGTCGTAGTCAATCCCGACGTCGGCCAGCGCGCTCCGGATGGCCGGCAGGTCCTGCGGCTCGGAGATGACCTCGAAGTTCTCGCCGTCTTCCTTGACTTCTTCGGCGCCGGCATCCAGAACCGCCATCAGCACGTCGTCCTCGCTGAGTTCATTCTTGGGCAGCGTCACGATGCCCTTGCGGGTAAACATGTAGGCGACGGAACCGGGGTCACCCATATTGCCACCGTTGCGTGAGACGGCCAGACGGACCTCGGAGGCTGCCCGGTTCTTGTTGTCGGTGAGGCATTCGATCAGCAGTGCGGTGCCCTGCGGCCCGTAGCCCTCATAGATGATGGTCTGGTAATCGACGGCGTCACCAAGCTGGCCGGAGCCTCGCTTGATCGCCCGGTCGATGTTATCCGCCGGTACCGACGTCTTTTTGGCCTTGGAGACCGCCAGTTCCAGCGACGGGTTGCCGACCAGGTCCGGCCCGCCAATGCGCGCGGCAACTTCGATGTTCTTGATCAGTTTGGCGAACGACTTGGCGCGACGGGAGTCGATGACGGCCTTTTTATGCTTGGTCGTAGCCCATTTGGAGTGGCCTGACATGCTTTTACGCTTCTCCTCTGATCATGCGGATAAACAATTCGTGGATGCGGCGCTCCCCCGTGACTTCCGGGTGGAACGAGGTAGCCAACAAGTGCCGTGACCGGACGGCAACTGCCCTGGTGTTTTCTTCGATCGTGTTGTCTTCGATTCTAGCGGGCTGCCCTGCCAATCCGGCGGAAAGCAGTGCCCCGGAGACAGCGTGCTCGCCCGGGTGCCTGCCCAGCTGCGCGCCGACGAGCTCCACACCGGCGGGTTGGCCCGGCAGCCGCACGCCGGCCAGTACCTGCACGCCAGCGCCGACCCGCTCCACCCAGGGCGCCCGGATGAAGACGGCGTGCACGGGCGTCTCCAGCTGGCCCGGCGCGGCCAGCCCGTGGAAGTCCAGGTCCGTCTCGAAGGATTCGCGCTGCCGGCCAAAGGCGTTGCGGCGCACGGTGATGTCCAGCCCGCCGAGGGTCTGCTGCGGGTTGCCGTCGCGGTCGGTTGCCGGGTCTGCAATCTCATCGGCCAGCAGGATCATGCCCGCACAGCTGCCGTACACCGGCATTCCCGAGGCGATGCGTTCGCGCAGCGGACCGGCCAGTCCAAAGATCCGGCTGAGTTTGTCGATGGTGGTGGACTCACCGCCGGGAATGATCAGACCGTCGACGGCGGCCAGCTCGGCGGGGCGGCGGACACTCACGGCCCGGGCGCCGCTGGCCTCGATGGCCAGGGCGTGTTCGCGCACGTCGCCCTGCAGGGCCAGAATGCCCACGGTCGGCGGGTGCTGCCGGTTTAAAGGATTGCTCACCAAAACATCATAGGGCGTTGCGGGGCGGGGCACTGAAGGGCCGCCGAAGACGTCCTGGGAGTCCCGCGGGACGGCCGGCTGAAGGCCGGGCAAGGGCCGACCCAGTAGCATTGACCGAGGACTGACGAACTAAAGATGAGGTTGGCACTATGTGCGGAATCGCCGGTTACTACGGTTTTGGGGAAGACGAAGCGCTCCTGCGGGAGATGAACAGGTGTATTGAACACCGCGGCCCCGACGGCGAGGGGATCTACGCCCAGGGGCAGGTGGGCCTGGCCCACCGGCGGCTGTCCATTATCGACATCGCCCACGGCCAGGAGCCGATGATCAGCCAGGACGGTCTGATGGCGCTCGTCTACAACGGCGAGGTCTACAACTATCTGGAACTGCGCGCCGAGCTGGAGGCCCTGGGGCGCAGCTTCAAGACCGTCTCGGACACCGAAGTGGTGCTGCAATCCTACGAGGAGTGGGGCGACGCGGCCTTTGACCGGTTCAACGGTATGTTCGGCTTCGCGATCGACGACCGGAAAAACAACCGGCTGGTGCTGGCCCGCGACCACTTCGGCATCAAGCCCCTCTATTACTCGAATGTCGGCAGCACGGACGAGCCGAAACTGCTCTTCGGATCCGAGATCAAGCCGCTGCTGGCGGCCGCCAAGGCCGCCGGGAAACCGGACCCGAAGCCCAATGAGCGCATTCTTTACCGCTACCTGCAGTTCCGCATCCACGACGAGGAAGCCGCGACGTTCTTCGAGGGCGTCTTCAAGCTCATGCCCGGTGAAAAGCTGGTGCTCGACACCAGCGACGGAGCGGGTGGCCATTTCACCATCAGCCCGTACACACGGTTCAAGGAAGAACTGGCCGAGCTGGCAAAGATCGGGACGCCGTACAGCCCGGCCGTCATCGACGAATACCGGCGCCGCTTCACGGAGGGCGTGCGGCTGCGGCTGCAGTCCGAGGTGCCGGTGGGTACCGCCCTGTCGGGCGGACTGGACTCGTCCGCCGTCGTCGTGACCATCAACAAACTGATGCAGGAGAAGGCCGCGGCCACGGACTCGCTCGGGGCCACCCAGCAGACGTTTTCCGCGATCTTCCCCAACTCCATCAACGACGAAGAAAAGTACGCCGACGCCGTCCTGGCCACCTGCCAGGGCAATGTCACCAGCCACAAGATCCTGCCCAAGGCGGCCGAATTCGCCGTCGATCTGGAGGACTTCGTGCGCACCATGGAGGAGCCGATCATTTCCTCCGGCCCCTATGCCCAATACCGGGTCATGCAGGAGGCTTCCAAGCACGTCACCGTGCTGCTGGACGGCCAGGGCGCGGACGAGATGATGGCCGGCTACATCCCGTACTACTTTGCCTACCTGCGCCAGCTGAAAAAGAACGGGCAGACGGCCAAGCTCGCCAAGGAGATGGCCTCCTCCGTGGACATCCTGTTCCGGCTGGGCCGCTTCCGGCTCAAGGGCATGCTCACGGCCCGCAAGGACCTGTCCATCTCCTCGCTGCTTAACAAGGACTTCACCGCCCGGTTCAAGGCGGAGAACTTCTCCAACATCGCGGATAACCTCAAGCTGCGCCTCATCGACGACCTGTTCCACAAGTCCCTGCCGGCGGTGCTGCGCTACGAGGACAAGAACACCATGCGCTTCTCGTTGGAGGGCCGTGTTCCGTTCCTGGACAAGGAAGTGGTCAAGTTCCTCTTCAGCCTCGATGACGAGTCCATCATCAAGGGCGGCTGGAACAAGCGGATCCTGCGCGATGCCACCCGCGGCCTGCTGCCGGACATGATCAGCAACCGGCGCAACAAGATCGGCTTCACCACCCCGGAAGCGGAGTGGTTCATCCTGATGAAGGAAAAGATCTACGAGATCTTCCTGTCCTCGTCCTTCGAGAACCGCCCGTACTGGAACCAGGACGCGGTACTGTACGCGTTCGAGGAGTACCTGACCGGCAAGAACAGCGCCTCCACTATGGTGTTCTGGCGGCTGCTGAACACCGAGCTCTGGCTGCGCGAGTTCTTTGACAAGCCCGAAGTCAAGGCCGGCATCGTTGACAAGAGCGACTACGTGCCCAACGCGGGCAAGCAACTGGACATCACGGTCCCGGCGGACGGCACCAGCTACCGCCGCTACCCGCTGCGCACCGAGATTTTCTACAAGGACACCGACTTCGAACCGGCGGTGATGGGCTATGTTGAGCGCTTCTTCTCGGGCCTGCCCGAGGCCGGGAACGAGCACACGGAGGCGACGGCGGAAGTCCCCTGGTACCTGTTCGTCAGCGAAAAGATCGTGGCCATGACGCAGGGCCGGTCGATTCCGGTCTGGGACATCAAGGTTTCCGGCGCGGCCCGGCTGCTGAGCCGGTTCGTCACCCGCAACCCGGGCGGAATCGGCCTGGCCAGCCCGTGGTCCATGCAGCTGGCGATCGACGAGGTGGGACTGCCCCGGATCGTCTATGCCGCCGCGCGTAGCGTGCTGGGCAAGTTCCAGGGCAAGAGCGGCGTCTTCTACGAGGTGGTGGGCCACAACATCAACGCCATCGACGGCGCAGCGGGCTACCAGGTGGGCACCTCCACCCACTCAGTGAAGTACGCTCCCAAGGATCCCGACGGCGTGGCGCACCGGCTCAGCACGCTGGTCCGCCAGCACGTGCCCGCCGGATTCGCTGCAACGTTTGCCGGGACGGCGGTCATGGACGCGAACGACCTTGGCGTCGTCGTGCTGGGCCACGATACCCGGCTGGCGAAGGACGTCGTCGAGGGTATCTTCCGGGACAACCCGCAGGGCCAGACCACGGAGACCACGCCGATGTCCATGGTGTTCAAGCGCGGCGCAACTGTGAAAGAGTCGTTTCATGACTGATGACTCCACCGGCAACCCGTTCCTGGCCGAAAGCACGCTCCCCTACGGACTGCCGGACTTTTCGCAGATCACGGACGAGCACTTCCTTCCCGCGTTCGAGGCGGGATTCAGCCAGCACCTCGCGGAGATCGCGGCCATCGGCTCCACCCCGGAGGCACCGACCTTCGAGAACACCGTGCTCCCGCTGGAGCGCTCCGGCCAGCTGCTGGACCGCGTTGCCGCGGTCTTCTTCAACAACTCCAGCTCCCACGCCACGGACACCGTGCAGGCGATCGAGACGGAGGTTTCTCCCAGGCTGGCCGCCCACCAGGACAAGATCTACCTGGATGCGAAGCTGTACCGTCGCTTCCAGGATCTGGGCACCGAGGGGCTGGACGCTGAATCGGCCCGGCTGGTGGAGGAATACCGCAAAGCGTTCCGGCGCGCCGGCGCGCAGCTGGACGGAGCCGCCCAGTCCCGGCTGCGGGAGATCAATGCCGAGCTCGCAACGCTCAGCACGAAATTCTCGCAGGACGTGCTCAAGGACACCAACGACTCGGCCCTGCTGGTCGAGCACCCTTCGGAGCTGGACGGCCTTGCGGCCGACGATCTTGCCACCGCCGCCCAGGCCGCCAAGGATGCCGGGCATCCGGGGAAGTACCTGCTGACCCTGATCCTGCCCACCGCCCAGCCCGCACTGGAAGTGCTGACA
>JBBRKU010000166.1:0-5448 GCA_038231735.1 Actinomycetales bacterium
CCCCGTTTGAACAGGTCCGGCTGCGGATCGTGGACCTTGTCGCCTCCGGCAAGCTGCCCGTCGGGGCCAAGCTTCCGCCGGTGCGCACCCTGGCGGCCGACGTGGGTGTAGCCGCCAACACGGTGGCCCGGGCGTACCGCGAGCTGGAACTGGGCGGAGTTGTCGCCACGCACGGCCGGGCCGGCACCATCGTCGCCGCCGCGGGAGACCAGCTGCTGGCCGAGGCCGCGGCAGCGGCGGCCGACTATGCCGCCGTCGTGCACCGGCAGGGAATCCCGCTGGCGAAGGCGCTGGCGCTGGTGCGCGCCGCCGTCGAACGTACCCAAGGATCGTGACCGCTGATGCAACGGTCTGCGGGCCCGCAGCGCTCCGCTGCGGGCGAAAATGCGGCCCGCAGGTCGAAATTCGAAGAAGTTTTCGATTACGATAGGGTACGTGCCTAAAGCTGCTTCAACGTCCCTGACGAGGGAATCGATGTCCGACAAATCACCATCGCGGGATCTCCGGCCCCCGGAAATCCCGGTATCCGCCATGAGCCTCGACTCCGATGAGCCCCGGATCCGGCAGGACATGTCCCGCCTGGTCGTGAAGGGCGCGCGGGAGCACAACCTGCGCAACGTGGACCTGGACCTGCCCCGGGATGCCATGATCGTCTTCACCGGGCTGTCCGGTTCCGGCAAATCCTCGCTGGCCTTCGACACCATCTTCGCCGAGGGGCAGCGGCGCTACGTGGAGTCGCTCTCCGCCTACGCGCGCCAGTTCCTGGGCCAGGTGGACAAGCCGGACGTGGACTTCATCGAGGGGCTCTCGCCGGCCGTCTCGATCGACCAGAAATCCACCAGCAAGAACCCGCGGTCCACGGTGGGTACCATCACCGAAATCTACGATTACATGCGCCTGCTCTGGGCCCGCGTGGGGCGTCCGCATTGCCCCGTCTGCGGCGAGCCCGTGGCGCGCCAGACCCCGCAGCAGATTGTCGACCAGCTGCTGGACATGCCGGACGGTACGCGCTTCCAGGTGCTGGCCCCGGTGGTCCGCGGGCGCAAGGGCGAGTTCGTCGAGCTGTTCAAGGAGCTTACTGCCAAGGGCTACTCGCGGGCCAAGGTGGACGGCACGCTGATCCAGCTCTCCGAGCCGCCCAAGCTGGGCAAGCAGTACAAGCACACCATCGAGGTGGTGGTGGACCGGCTGGTGGTCAAGGACGGCATCCAGCAGCGGCTGACGGACTCGGTGGAAACGGCCCTTGGCCTGTCCGAGGGCAGGATCCTGGCGGAGCTGGTGGACCTGGACGAGGACGAGGACGGGCGCATCCGCTCCTTTTCCGAAAACCTGGCCTGCCCGAATGAGCACCCGCTGGCCATCGATGAAATTGAACCGCGCTCCTTCTCCTTCAACAACCCCTTCGGGGCCTGCCCGGCCTGCAGCGGGATCGGCACCAAGCTGGAAGTCGATGAGGAGCTGGTGATACCGAACCCGCAGCTGTCGCTGTCCGAGGGCGCCATTGCACCCTGGTCGATGGGGACGGCGACCACGGAATACTGGAACCGGCTGCTGGAGGGCCTGTCCAACGAGATGGACTTCTCCATGACGGATCCGTGGCGCAAACTGCCCGAGAGCGTGCGGCAGTCCGTGCTGTACGGCAAGGACCATAAAGTGGTGGTCCAGTACCGCAACCGATTTGGCCGGGAACGCAAGTACAGCACCGGCTTCGAGGGCGCGGTCCAGTACATCCAGCGCAAGCACCTGGAAACGGAATCCGACTCGGCTAGGGACCGCTACGAGGAATACATGCGCCAGATCCCGTGCCCGGTGTGCCGCGGCGCACGGCTGAACCCGGCCTCGCTGTCCGTGCTGATCAACGGCAAATCCATTGCCGAGGTCGCCGCCATGCCCATGCGCGACTGTGCCGATTTCCTCTCCACTCTGGTGCTGACCGGTCGCGAGGCACAGATTGCCAGCCAGGTGCTCAAGGAGATCCAGGCCCGGTTGAAGTTCCTCCTCGACGTCGGCCTGGAGTACCTCAACCTGGAGCGGGCCTCCGCCACCCTTTCCGGCGGCGAGGCCCAGCGCATCCGGCTGGCCACCCAGATCGGCTCCGGGCTGGTCGGCGTCCTCTACGTGCTGGATGAGCCCTCGATCGGCCTGCACCAGCGGGACAACCGGCGGCTGATCGGGACGCTGACCCGGCTGCGGGACCTGGGCAACACCTTGATTGTGGTGGAGCATGACGAGGACACCATTCAGGAAGCGGACTGGATTGTCGACATTGGGCCCGGCGCCGGCGAGCACGGCGGCGAGGTGGTGCATTCGGGGTCCTACCGGGAGCTGCTGGAGAACCCCCGGTCGCTGACCGGTGACTACCTGGCGGGCCGGAAGAAGATCGCCATCCCGGCCAAGCGGCGCAAGTACGACAAGAAGCGTGAGCTCAAGGTGGTCGGTGCGCGGGAGAACAACCTCCGCAACGTCGACGCCACGTTCCCGCTTGGCCTGTTCACCGCGGTCACCGGCGTGAGCGGGTCCGGCAAGTCCACGCTGGTCAACGAGATCCTCTACAAGGTGCTGGCCAACAAGCTGAACGGGGCCCGCCAGGTGGCCGGACGCCACCTGCGGGTGGACGGCCTGGAGCACCTGGACAAGGTGGTGCACGTTGACCAGAGCCCGATCGGGCGCACCCCGCGGTCCAACCCGGCGACCTACACCGGCGTCTTCGACAACATCCGCAAACTGTTTGCGGAGACCACCGAGGCCAAGGTCCGCGGCTACCTGCCTGGCCGGTACTCCTTCAAAGTCAATGGCGGCCGCTGCGAGGCCTGCTCCGGCGACGGCACGCTGAAGATCGAAATGAACTTCCTGCCGGACGTCTACGTCCCCTGCGAGGTCTGCCACGGCGCGCGCTACAACCGGGAAACGCTGGAGGTCCACTACAAGGGCAAGACCATCGCCGATGTGCTGAACATGCCGATCGAGGAGGGCGCGGAATTCTTTGCGGCCTTCACCCCGATCGCGCGGCATCTGCAGACGCTGGTGGACGTGGGCCTGGGTTATGTCCGGCTGGGGCAGGCCTCCACCACGCTCTCCGGCGGCGAGGCGCAGCGGGTCAAGCTGGCGGCGGAACTGCAGAAGCGCTCCAATGGGCGCAGTGTCTACGTCCTGGACGAGCCGACGACGGGTCTGCACTTCGAGGACATCCGCAAACTGCTGCTGGTGCTCCAGGGGCTGGTGGACAAGGGCAACACCGTGATCGTGATCGAGCACAACCTGGATGTGATCAAATGCGCGGACTGGCTGGTGGATTTGGGGCCCGACGGCGGTTCCGGCGGCGGCGAGATTATTGCCAGCGGAACGCCGGAGAAGGTCTCCGCCTCCAACACTAGCTACACGGCCACCTTCCTGCGTGAGGTGCTCACCGCCGGCTGATGTCCCGGGCGCAGATATTCCAGCGCGGGCATATCTGCGCCGGAGTCCGCTCCGGACCGCCGGTTCGGGGCAGGCTGCGGATCGTGAGAAACTGGGCCGGTGACTATTTCTGCGCCCACCGTCCTTTTTGACCTGGACGGTACCCTCGTGGACCCCGCTGGCGGCATCAGTTCCGGTATTGCGTATGCCCTGCGGGTTATGGATATTCCCGTCCCGACGGCGGATGTGCTGGCCGCCATGATCGGGCCCAAGCTCTCCGACTCCCTGCTGGAGCACACCACCGCCGCACCGGACCAGCTGGCGGAGCTGATCCGCCTTTACCGGAGCTGGTACGCCGGGCAGGGCATCGCGATGGGCCGGGTCTACCCCGGAGTCCGGGAACTGCTGGGAGAACTGCGGGAGAACGGTTTCGCGCTGGGCGTCGCCACGCAGAAGCCTGAGGGCTTTGCCAACACCGTGCTGGCCGCGCACGGCCTGTCCGCAAGCTTCGACATCATCGCAGGCTCCTCCGACGACGAGACGCTGATGCCCGGGGACCCCGGCTACCGCAGCGGCAAGACAGAAATCATCGCCGCCGCGCTGGCGGGGCTTTCCAGCCCGACGGCGGTACCGGGCTCCGCGGCGCACGCGGCCGTGATGGTGGGGGACCGCGCGCAGGACGTCAACGGTGCCCGCGGCAACGCGCTGGACTGCGTCGGTGTGTCCTGGGGCTTCGCCCTTCCCGGCGAGCTGGAAGCGGCAGGTGCCATCGCCGTCGTCGACCATGCGGATGACCTGCTGGCGGAGATCCGCCACCGGCTCGGCGGCATGGACAGGCTGCGGACCGCCGACCTTAGCGCCGGCAGCGCCGGCGGCGGAACCGGGCCGGACGCAAGGGAGGCTGCTGGTGGCTCTCTATGATGCGACGCGGGGACTGACGCGCGCTCTGATCAGCGGCCTGTGCCGGCCCACCGTCCTGGGGCTGGAGCATGTGCCGGCCGAGGGCCCGTTCATCGTGGCGCCCAACCACCTCTCCTTCCTGGACAGCGTCGTTGTGCAGGCGCTGATGCCGCGGCCGGTGGCTTTCTTTGCCAAGGCCGAATATTTCACCACCAGGGGCCTCAAGGGCGCTCTGATGAAGTCCTTCTTTGAGGGCGTGGGCTCCATTCCGGTGGAACGCGGCGAGCAGGCCGCCAGCGTCCAGGCCCTGAAGGCCCTGCTGGACATCCTGGCGGCGGGGAGCGGGGTCGGCATCTACCCGGAGGGAACGCGCTCCCGCGACGGGATCCTGTACCGCGGCCGGACCGGAGTGGGCTGGCTGGCGCTGACCACCGGTGCACCGGTCATTCCGGTGGGCCTGATCGGCACCCAGAAGCTGCAGCCGGCCGGTAGGAACAGGATCCGGCCGCAGCATTTCACCGTCCGGATCGGCGAACCGTTGTATTTCGAGAAGACCGGCCCGGGCCATTCGCTGCCCGCACGCCGCGCCGCGACGGATGAGATCATGAACGCGATCGCCGCATTGTCAGGGCAGGAACGCTCCGCGAGTTACAACCAGAGCAAATCACTAGAATAGTACTGTGGCAGATCCAGCGAGTTACCGGCCCCAAACCGGCGAAATCCCCACCGACCCGGGCGTATACCGCTTCCGCGACGAACACGGCCGGGTCATTTACGTGGGCAAGGCCAAAAACCTCCGCTCCCGGCTGAACTCCTACTTTGCCAACCCCGCCTCCCTGTTGCCCAAGACCTACGCCATGGTGCACACCGCGGCGAGCGTGCAGTGGACCATCGTGGGCAGCGAGCTGGAGGCCCTCCAGCTGGAATACACCTGGATCAAGGAATTCACCCCGCGGTTCAACCTGGCGTTCCGGGATGACAAGTCCTACCCCTACCTGGCCGTGACCCTGGGAGAGAGAATCCCGCGCGTCCAGGTGATGCGCGGCGAACGGCGCAAAGGGACCCGCTACTTCGGCCCGTACACCGCCGGCGCCATCCGGGACACGGTGGACACCCTGTTGCGCGTGTTCCCGGTGCGCACCTGCAGCGCCG
>JBBRKU010000167.1:0-5442 GCA_038231735.1 Actinomycetales bacterium
CCGCGGCGTCGTACTGGATGGGCCCCTCCACGGGAAGATCCGGGCGGCGCTGCCGGACCAGTTCGGTGGCGCGGCGAACCTTGTCCACCGCCTCGCCGGAGCCGGAGCCGCCAGTGGAGTAGGAGAGCATGGCAATGCGCGGCTGGACGCCGAACTGGGCCGCCGTTTCCGCCGAGGCGATGGCAATGTCCGCCAGCTGCTCCTCGTCCGGGTCCGGGTTCACCGCGCAGTCGCCGTAGACCAGCGCGCGCTCCGCGAGCAGCATGATGAAAACGGAGGAAACAATCTTTACGCCCTCGCGGGTTTTCACGAATTCCAGTGCGGGCCGGATGGTGTTGGCGGTGGTGTGCGCTGCGCCGGAGACCATGCCGTCCACCTTGCCCAGCTGGACCATCATGGTGCCGAAGTAGGCGCCCTCCAGCATCACCTCGCGCGCCGTTTCCAGCGACACGCCCTTGTGGGCGCGCAGCCGCACGTATTCGGTGGCGAGGTCCTCGCGCATCGGGCTGCCGGCGGGATCGATGATGGACAGGCCGGTCAGGTCTATGCCCTGCGCGGTGGCGAGCTCGCGGATCTGCTTCGCCGGACCCAGCAGGGTCAGCTCGCAGACATCGCGCCGGCGCAGGATCTCCGCCGCGCGCAGGATCCGCACGTCCAGGCCCTCCGGCAGCACGATGTGTTTGCGCTGTGCGCGGGCGCGTTCAATCAGGTCATGCAGGAAGCGCAGCGGCGTCATCTTCTCCGGCCGCGGCAGCGTCAGGCGCTCCAGCAGTTCGGATTCGTCGACGGCGTTGACCCAGGCGCCCAGCGCGGCGGCGGCCTTGCGGCGCTCGCCGGTGGCGATTTCCCCGCGTACCTCGCTGATCCGGCGCGCCGTCTGGTAGGTATCGTCCGGGACGGCGAACACCGGGAACGGCGCCTGTGCCAGCAGCGGATAGATATGCGCGTCGGGGGAGAGGCCGCCGGTGAGCACCAGGCCGGAGGGGACCGGGAATTCGGCGGACAGTGCGGAGGCCATCGTCGCCACCATCACATCGGCGCGGTCGCCCGGGGTGATGACCAGTTCGCCGTCGTTGAGCACGCGCAGGAAGTTGCCCACCGTCATTGCCGCCACCTTGACGGAGGTGACGTCGCGCTCCAGGTTGGGGCTGCCGGCAAACGGGCCGACGCCCAGCGCGGCGGCGACGGCGCCCACCGTGGGGCGCGAGATTTCCTCAAGTTCCGGAATGATGTAGACCGGCCGGCGCGAGGCGCCCGGCCGGACCGAGGCCGCGATCTCGGCGATGCTGGCCTCATCGGCGCGGTTGATCATCATGGCCAGCAGCGAGCAATGCGCCGCGTCCAGCTCGCGTCTGGCCACATCGACGGCGTCCGCGGCCTCCGCGGGCGTCATGTCCTTCGCGCTGACCACGGCCACCACCATGGCGCCCAGGTTGTTGGCCAGCCGGGCGTTCAGGTCGAATTCGACGGCCGCGTCGTGGCCCACCAGATCCGTGCCCTCCACGATGACGACGTCGCAGTTCCGGGCGATCGCGCTGTAAATGGCCACGCACGCGGTATCAATGTCCTCGCGCCTGCCCGCGGCCAGCATGGCACGCGCCTGCCGGTCCGTCAGGCCGCCGCCGCAACGCGCCTCGTCCAGGCCGAAGGTCCGCCGCATCAGGGTAACCATCGGGTCCTTCGCCGGGTCCTCCACCTGCACGACCGGCCGGAAGAATCCGATCCGGTCCGCGTGCCGGTGCAGCATGTCCGCCAGCCCCAGGGTGATCAGCGATTTGCCGGACCCCGGGCTGGTGGCGCTGACATAGATTCCGCGAGTCATCGGCTAGGGCCTCCACACCATCAGGACGACAACGACGAGCAGCAGCAGGGTCGCGAGGCCGGACCCGGCGGCGATGCGGCCGTACTCCTTACCGTGTTCCTTACCTGAAGCTTCTGCGGCGGCCACTGGTGCCCCGGCGCCGCCGGTGGTCGCGGCCGAGGTGACCTGCAGGCGTTCGGCCGCGGCCCGCAGACCGGGAACGACCATCGTCAGGCTGATGACCAGCGCAATGACATAGAGAATGATGGAGATCAGGATCCACGGTGTGGCGAAGGAAAGGTTGTCCTTTTTGTCCGCCATGCCCATCACGCCGAAGCCGAAGAAGACGACGACCAGGGACAGCAGGGTGAACACGTTGGTCGACTTCGCCAGCGTCGCCACCTGACCGCCTTCACCGGCCCGGATGGCGCGCAGGCCCGTCATCGGCAGGATCGCCATCGGACCCACAATGAAGACCGCCGCGACGACGTGCAGCACATTAAGTACGGTTTCCATAAAGCTCTATTCCTGACGTTGAGGCGGATATCAGCGGAGGCGACCCAGGCCACGGACCTACTGCCCGTGGCCTGCGGTGG
The DNA here is from genome assembly GCA_038231735.1 of Actinomycetales bacterium. Classification (GTDB taxonomy): domain Bacteria; phylum Actinomycetota; class Actinomycetes; order Actinomycetales; family Micrococcaceae; genus Arthrobacter_M. The sequence continues at coordinate 2,398 of JBBRKU010000167.1, forward strand.
CCATCGAGTCAACGGTAGCCCAAAATATCAGTCGGGGCCGGAGTCGCCGGCTGCACCCATTGCCAGCGCTTCGCCGTCGTGCCAAGCTCGAATCATGACCGAGACGGCAGAGAGCTTCCACACGGACGTCACGATGGTCCGCAACGATGCGGACCATCGCTACGAGCTGCGGGTGGCCGGAAAACTTGCGTCCAGGGTGCTGTTCCGGGACCTGCCCGGCCATGTGGACCTGGTGCACACCGAGACCGAGGACGGCTACACCGGCAAGGGCCTGGCCAAGGTGCTGGCCCGCTACGCCCTCGATGATGTGGTGGCTTCCGGCAAGCGCATCATCCCGCATTGCCCGTTCATTGCCCGGTTCCTGAAACGGCATGACACGTACACCCAGTGCACGGACTGGCCGGAGACCGCTGCCTGAGGAACAATGTTTCAGCCGCGCGGCATCTGGGCGCGCCGGTCCCAGCGGCTGGCGTGGAAGAAGAAAAGCCCAATCATGGTGAGCAGTCCCGTCAGGATGAAGACAAGCGCGTAGGGGCCCAGCAGGTAATACCAGGTCGGATGGATGTTCGTCGCCGTCTCCACGCTGGTGGGCATCATGCTGACGCTGAAGGAGGCATACATCGCCATGATTCCCAAGCAGATCTGGGCAACGCCGAACACCCACAGGACGACCATGAACGGATTGACGCGGCGGGCGCCGGTATCATCCCCACGGGACGTCTCCGCGGGATGGGGCATCCCGGCGCCGTTTGCCGTGGACGTGCCTAATTCCTGAATCTGTACCAGTTCGCCGTCGTCGTTGGCCATACCCGCGGGCGCGGTCTCATAAGTGTTCATCTGATCCCCCTCAGTTGGATGTTGCAAGGATACTCCGGCCCGGACTGTGCGTACCATGGGGGCATGACGGCAGCAGCACGCGGGACAGGATCAACCGGGGCGGAAGCGACCGAGACCGCCCTCATATCGGGAGCCACCGCCGGGCTGGGCGCGGAGTTCGCGCAACAGCTGGCGGCCAGAAGGTTCAACTTGGTGCTGGTGGCCCGCGACTCCGCGCGGCTGGAGTCCAAGGCTGTGCGGCTCCGGCAGGAATTCGACGTGGCGGTGGAGACCATTTCCGCGGATCTGCAGACGGACGACGGCGTTGCCCGCGTTGCAGCCCGGCTGCGCCAGGCCACGGATCCGGTGACGATGCTGGTCAACAACGCCGGCTTCGGCCTGCCCCGGAATTTTGAACAGAACACCGTGGAGCAGGAGTCCGGCCTCCTGAGAATCCTGGTGACCACGCCGATGCAGCTGATGCATGCGGCGCTGGAGCAGATGCTGGCGCGCGGGCAGGGCAGGATCATCAATGTGGCCAGCATGGCGGGCTTCGTTTCGCGTGGTACGTACAGTGCGTCCAAGGCCTGGGTCATCAACTTCAGCAGGTGGGCCAACGTGCACTACGGTCCCCGCGGTGTGCAGGTCACCGCGGTATGCCCGGGCTTTGTGCACACCGAGTTTCACCAGCGGATGGGCGCCTCCATGTCCGGGATTCCGCGCTGGATGTGGCTGAACCCGGACCAGGTGGTGCGCGAAGGCCTGGCCGACGCGTTCGCCGGCAAATCCGTCTCCGTGCCGTCGCGGCGGTATCGCGTCCTGGCTGTCGTCAGCCGGTTTGCCCCCGCCCGGCTCACCGCTGGTGCCCCCGGGCGGGCGCTCGGGAACTATCGGCGCTAGGCCGAACGGTCACTAACGTGGACCTTGAGGCCCGCAAGCGGACACTTATCAACACCTCGCGCGGACATGACGACAGCGGCGGCCCCATCGCAAGGTGGGGGACGCCGCCGTCGTCGGTCATCAGAGCGGGGCCAGGGTGGGCGTGTCCGGAGTGTGCCGGAGGGCCTGCCTAGACCTTCGCCAGTTCCGCTTCCGGGATCCCGTGGGCCGGGGTCGCCGGCTCATAGGTATCGTCGAACGGCATCTCGTCCATATCCAGGTGCGGGTTCTCGTCCTGGCCCGCCACCAGTTCCTGGGCCTCGGCCACCGTATCGACGCTGGGCATCGACCCCGGCAGCGGCTTCTGGGCGGATTCCTTCAGGAAGTAGATGGCAATCGCACCGATGATCGAGGTGGCCATCAGGTAATAAGCCGGCATCATGTCATTCTTCGAGAGTGTGATGAGGCCCTGCACAATGAACGGCGTGGTGCCGCCGAAGATGGCCACGGAGAAGTTGTACGCGATGCCCATTCCGCCGTAGCGGCTGGCCGTCGGGAACAGTGCCGGCAGTGCGGAGGCCAGGTTGGCCACATAGAACGTGACCGGGAAGGCCACCAGGGCCAGGCCCAGCAGGGTGGACCAGACGTCCCCGATGCCGATCAGCAGGAAGGCCGGGATGGCGAGCACAACGGTGCTGATGGCGCCGATCCAGAGCACGGGCCGGCGGCCGATCCGGTCCGAAAGCCGGCCGGTCAGCGGAATGCAGAGCGCCATGATGACCAGCACCGGGATGGTCAGCAGTGTGCCGTGGATGGGGTCGTAACCCTTGGATTCGGTCAGGTAGGTCGGCATGTAAGAGGTCAGCGCGTAGCCGACGGTATTCGCCGCGGCGGCCAGGATCATGGCCAGCACAATCTGGCGCCAGTAAGCCTTCAGGATTCCGAACGGTCCCTTAGCGGCGTCCTCATCATTGGACTCCGCGTCCTTGACCAGGGCGTCCTGGGCGTCCAGGGTGGCCTGGAACTGGGGGGATTCCTCGATCTTGCTCCGGAAGTAAATGGCGATCAGGCCAAGCGGCCCGGCCAGCAGGAACGGCAGCCGCCAGCCCCACTGTTCCATCGCGGACTGGCCAAGGGTCAGCTGCAGGACGGAGACCAGGGCCGCGCCGATGGCGAAACCGATGTAGCTGCCCATGTCCAGGAAGCTGGCAAAGAACCCGCGGCGCTTGTCCGGGGCGTACTCGCTCACGAACGTGGTGGCGCCGGCGTACTCACCGCCGGTGGAGAAGCCCTGGATGAGCTTGAGCAGCACCAGCAGGGCCGCGGCCCAGATGCCGATCATGGAATACG
>JBBRKU010000168.1:0-5405 GCA_038231735.1 Actinomycetales bacterium
ACAAGCGGGTACGATTCCGACATCAAATTTGGGCTATATCAATGCTGCATGTTGTTCCTCTGATTTCATGCTCAGGCTTCGGTTCCGCCGTCCACGCGCAGTACGACGCCGGTGATGAAGGAGGCCTGGTCCGAAAGCAGGAAAGCGGTGGCGTTGGCAATGTCTTCGGGTTGGCCCAGGTGCTTCATCGGGATCTCAGCGGCGTAGGAGGCCTTGGCCTCGGCAGGCAGGGAAGCCAACGCAGCGGTTTCAATGGCACCAGGGGCCACGGCGTTAACTCGGATGCCTTGTTCGGCGGTTTCCTTGGCGACGCTGCGGGTCAAGGAAACCACGCCGTGCTTTGCGGCACCGTAGGGGGTCAACTGCGGGGTGGCGCTGATGCCTGCCAGCGAGGCGATGTTCACGATGGCACCGTGTCCCTGTTCCAGGAAGTGGGAGACTTGGGACTGCATGGCCAGGAAGGTGCCGCGCAGGGTCACGCTGATGGTGCGGTCCCAGTCCGCGGCGGTGATCTCCTGCACGGGGGTGGGCATGGCTCCTACCCCGGCGTTGTTTACTGCCATGTCCAGGCGGCCGAAGGATTCGATGGCGAAGGGAACCAGCGCGTTGACTTCCTCGGCGTTGGCGACATTGGCATGTTTGTACGCTGCTCGTCCGCCTGCGGCCTCAATCAGCGCCACGGTTTCGGCACCGGCCTCGTCGTTGACGTCAGAGACGATGATCGAGGCACCGTCGGCGGCCAGTCGCAAGGCAATGGCGCGTCCGATGCCGGCTCCGGCTGCCGTGACGAGGGCTACTTGGTTTTCAAAAAACATGGGAACGCTCTTCTCTTTGGGGGGGCATGCTGTCGTACAGGGGTGATGTGGGAGTTTTATCCGGATGCGGCCTCGCGCCGTGATTCCCAGTGCCGCAACAACAAGGCGAGCAAGACTGCTGCAGCGATTCCAATGACCGTGAAAATGACTCGTTCAATGGTCAGCTCGAATCCGCGCTTGACATCGCCAAGGGAAGCGAAGATCAACAGCATCGGTGTCAAGGCCAGGGCCTGCATGAGGTATGCCCCGCCCATGGAATACCAGACCAGGAAGAACAGGCACAGTACAGCCACTATGACGGCGCCCCATACGGGTAGGAGCAACACGGCCAGCAAAGCGATAGTGGCGCCCAGGAAGGTGCCTATGAGGCGTCCGTTGAGGGTCTCACGCCGCTGATTGGCTAGTGGCCGCAGGGCCATCAGGACGGTCACCGCGACCCAGTACCCATGGGGGATGTTGTTGGCCAAGGCCCAGTACATGATCGCCGCACACAATAGGCCCACCGCGATGCCGTGCTCCCACGCGGTGCGTTTTTCCACCGGAAGTGTCGGGGCCTGGAACTTGAGCAGGCGGGTGATCAGGGCTCCGGCCAAGCCGCCGGCAAGGATCCATAGCACCGCGGACCACCAGGGGAGGTTGATGGGACCGGGACCAAAGAGGATCACCATGACCGGAGTTAGCGAGAGCAGTCCGGCGGAGCGCTGGTTGGTGGCTGCAAAGAGGATCGCCGAGACGAACATGAGCACTGCGATGGCCCAGGGCGTTGAACCTGCCAAGGACGCCAACCCGCCAAGTGCGGCACCAACGATCACCAGTAGTGCGGCTTGTTGTGGCTTGCTTACGGGTGTGACCGCCATCCCCAGCCCCATGGCCAGCCCGAATCCCATGCTGGCTGAGGGCCCTCCTAGCACGCTCACGATGACGGACGGAATCATGATGGCCACTAAGAGCTTGAGTGTTATTGGCAGGGTCCCCGGTTGGGGACGGCTAAAGATCACCATGGTGTCATTGCCTTTGCATGGGTTGGCGGGGAGCTGGAGTACCTGGGAATAGCAACTTCATTTGGCCCCGGGTTTGCCGCTTGATTTGGCCCCACCCCGGGTATGGGGTTTCCGTGTTTGCCGCTGGTTGCGGCGGGGTTAGCCTTTCTGCGCTTGGCGTGTGGTTTTGAGGCGGTAGGAATCGGTTCCGGTGTTGATGATGTGGCCCCGGAATGTCAGCCGGTCCACGATGGCCGCGGCCAGGCGGGGATCGGTGAAGGTCTGGCCCCACTCACTGAAGTTCGCATTACTTGCGCAGGCTATGGATGCCCTTTCTTCCCTGGCAGTGATGATCTGGAAGAGCAGCTCCGCGCCGTGGGTATCGAGTTTGACGTAGCCAACCTCGTCAAGACAAAGCAGGTCCAGACGCGCGTACTTAGCGACCAGGCGTGAGAGTTCCTTGTTGTCGGCAGCCTCGACAAGCTCGTTGACCAGTGCCGCCGTGGTGATATAGCGCACGCGCCGGCCCTGCTCCGCGGCGGCGGTGCCCAGGCCGATGAGCAGATGGGTTTTGCCGGTGCCGGAATCCCCGAGCAGGACCAACGGCTCCCCGGCATCGATCCAGGAACCACCGGCCAGATTGGTCATGGTAGCCGGAGGCAGGTCCGGGATCTGAGTCAGGTCAAGGTCCTCCAGCCGTTTGGGCCGGGGGAACCTGGCTTCCTTGACCCGCCGGTCCCGGCGCCGGTCCTCGCGTTCGTCGCATTCATAGGTCAGCACCTCGGCGAGGTAGCCCTGATGACTCAGCCGGGCCCGTGCGGCCTCTTCGGCCATGGACGCGGCGATCTTCGCGGTCCCGGAGAGGTAGAGGGTCTTGCACGCCGCGCCGATCGCCGCCGCCGCGGCCGCCTCACTGGTCCCCGCCAGCGTGGGCACTGCCGCCGGGCTCATCGGGCACCCGCGGCGGCCAGGAGCTGGTCGTAGCCCGCCAATGACGGCGCCGTGCGTTCGGGCAGGTGGATGACCCGGTCCCTGAGCCGTTCCGGCAGGCCAACGAGCACGGCAGGGAACGCGGCGTTTGCACGCGCACTGATCGCCAGATGATCCGCGTCGTAATCCCCGACCATGATGGCCGATTCCATCGCCCCCAGGATCGGGGCAGCCGGCAGGGTCCGTGCCAGCAGCAGCACCCCGATCAGGGCCCGGGTACCGGCACCGTCGCCGAGCTGGTGCCGGGCCTTGTCCCAGAACCGCTGGTGCGTGGGGGTGAAGGCGCCGCTCGCACGGGCCGCGACCAGGGCGGTCGCCCCCGCCATCGCACCGGGCTTGCGGGTGAGGACCTCCAGGTAATGGTCGAGTTCCAGGACGTGGTCGTACTTGTGCACGGCCCGCACGTGGGCGGCGACCCGCTTGCCGTCGGCGAAGACCTCGATGACCCTGGCCCCGACGCGGACGCTGACCCGCCTGCCGGCGTAGGAGACCGGGACGGAGTAGTAGCACTGCCGGACACAGACCTCGGACTTGTGGTTGGCCTTGACCGAGACGGTGGGCCCGGCCTCGAAGACATCCGCGGGCAGGGCCATCAGTGCCGGAGCTCGGCGGCGGCCGCGGCGCCGACGGTGACCGGTCGGGCGGAGATCACCCGGTGCTCGTCCTTTTCATCACAGGCAGCCATGAAAGCATTCAGGGCCGCCAGGGTGTCGAACTCCGGGACGGGGGTGAGCCAGCGGCGGCGGAACCGGCCGACTTCGCCCTCGACGCCGCCCTTCTCGTGGGCCCCGTCAATGCCGGGGATGCAAAAGAACGAATCGAAACCATAGTGCGACCGCATGGCGATGAAGCGCGGGTTTTCCAGCCGCTCCCGGCCGAGGGCAACCCGGATGACCGCGGGGGTCAGGTTGTCATAGCGGATCATTTTCGACGGGATCCCACCGAGGCGTTCAAGGCGACGTTATGGCCATCGAAGAACGATTCCTGGGCCTGGTTCGCATACGCCACATGGACGGCCCGGCCCGAATGCGACAGGCGCAGCACGAACATGAACAGCTTGACCATGATCCCACCGATCAGGGCCTGGAACTCGCCGAAGTCAACCTCGGCCTCCGCGCCGGGAGCATGGGTCTGCGGGACCGCGACATCGGCCGGGGTGCCGACCAGCTCGCGGCGGATCTTCGCGACGGCGTGCGTGACGGTGGACTCGGCCACCGTGGCACCGTGCTCATCCACCAGCCGCTGCCATACACGCCGTCCGGTATGGCGTTGCTTACGCGGAGCATCGAGGTCCGCGACCAGCCAGGCCCTGATGATCGTCAGCCACGGCCCGATGGCCGGGGCCACCCGGTCCGGGACCTTGCGGACCGGCGGGGTTGAATCTGCCAGGGCGGCACGCACAGTGCGCCGATGCACCCCGTGAACCCGGGCCAGCTCCCTGACAGACATATCTTTTACTCTCGCATCGCGACGGATACGCTCGAATTGTTCCACTCTCGATCTCTCTTTCAAACCCGTTCCTGTCCTCTTCGTCTTGGCTGACAAAGTGAACGCTACGGGCGGGTCGAGGGTGGGGCCATATCAAGCGGCTAAAAGCCCTCCAAGTGGGGCCATTTCAGGATGCCATACCCAAGTACCACCCCTCCGCGAACGGATGAGGTGTACAGACCATCTTGAATACCCACGATACCGCCAGGAATCGCCCTCGCACCCAAGAACGGGCGTCATTATCCTCACGGCAGGAATCGCCCCGCAGATCCGCGGCGTCTGCTACACCCGCAAGATGCGCGGGAGGTTGCCTGGGCTGTTGACCACACCTGTCCGCCCCGTCGCGCTTGAGCGTGGCATTGTGTTTTCTTCGAGCCGAACAAGCGAATCTCGCCGAATTGTTAGGGAAGTTTTCTCATCCGCACCAAGACTGACTCGACCTCTGTGTATCGTTCCCTGGTCATCGCGAACCGGCGGTAGCCTCGGACTTGTCCCTGATTTTCGACGTTGGAACCCGCTTAGGGGTTCGCGCCGATGCCTGTGTCGCTACCTTCATTTCACGACCCCGCAGAGCCAAGTCCTTGCGAACCTTCCGTAGGCAGTGACTCCCGCAGAGGTGCGATATTTAGCGTTGAAAACCACAGGCCTCGACGTCACCGAACCACGCCAAAAGTCGCCATGGTGCCCCTGGTAGAGCACACCACCTTGGGGCATGGAAGGACGGTACGCCGGGTCCACTAGGTAGATCGCCAACATTTTGAAGCCTAGCGTCAGAAAACTGTTGCTTGCATCACAAAATTAAACTAGAGTCTAGTTTCAGTTATTGAATTAGCCCCTGGACGTTGCGTACCCCCGTCGGGAACCGCCGTCCGTGATCTTGGAGTGATTAGATGCCGCTGTCCCTCGCCGAAGAGCAAGCCGATCTGGCCGCCGCCGTATCCGACTTTGCCGACCGCTTCGCCGATATCCGCCTGACCCGCGAAAACCTGGAGGCCTACGGTGCCGGGGGCCGTCCCCCGCACTGGGACGAGCTCGTGGAGAACGGGCTGCATGCCCTGCACATCAGTGAAGAGCGTGGAGGGCAGGGCGGCAGCGTTGTTGACACGGGCGTTGTAGTCGAGGAATTCGGGCG
>JBBRKU010000169.1:0-5387 GCA_038231735.1 Actinomycetales bacterium
ACGAGAGACACGATTTTGACCGCATCGCGGAAATGGAGTCCGAGGTCTGGGGTGAAGACTTCAGCTGGATCGCGGATGACCTGCAAAGCCGGGTGACGACCTCCCCTGTTGACGTCGTCGTCCTGGTGGACGAGGACCGACGGCGAGTCGTGTCCGCTGCCTGGCTCGTTTTCAAGCCCGGAACGGCCTTCGCCGGCCTGTGGGGCGGTTCAACCTTGCCGCCATGGCGCCGGCGTGGCGTCTACAAAGCCCTTGTCGCCCGAAGGGCCCAATTGGCATGGGACCGCGGAGTGAAGTATCTCCAAGCGGACGCCTCAGCAAACAGCAGGCCCATCCTGGAGAGGCTCGGATTCGGTAGTATTAAGGTTGCGTGAGTTGGGGTGCAGCACGGGAGATGGCGTCTACGGGAGAATCTCACATGCCCAAAGACCGGAGCACCGCAAGGAAAACTGAAAGCCCGCTGCGGGAGCGTCGGCTGAAGGTCCACCACGTCAACGTGGTGGATCAGGCCATGCTCAGGAAGGCCGTGGGCGGGACCATCGTGGGTAACACGATGGAGTGGTACGACGTCGGCGTGTTCGGCTATCTCATCACCACGTTGGGTCCGGTATTCCTCCCCGAAGCGGACAAATCTGTCCAGATCCTCTTCCTGCTGGGCACGTTCGCCGCCACTTTTATTGCCCGCCCGCTGGGCGGTGTCTTCTTCGGCTGGCTCGGTGACAAGATCGGCCGGCAGAAGGTCCTGGCCATGACTTTGATAGTCATGGCCGCCTCGACGTTCGCCGTCGGACTGCTCCCGGGTTACGTGGCCATCGGCGTCTGGTCCGCCGCCCTGCTGGTCGTCATGAAGCTGATTCAAGGCTTCTCCACCGGCGGGGAATACGCTGGCGCCACCACGTTCGTCAGCGAACACGCCGCGGACAAGCGCAGGGGATTCTTCGCCAGCTTTCTGGACATGGGCAGCTATATCGGCTTTGCTGCCGGGGCCGCTCTTGTTTCGGTCCTGCAGCTGATCCTGGGGCAGCCAACCATGGAGCAGTGGGGGTGGCGAGTGCCGTTCCTGCTCGCCGGCCCTCTTGGCCTGATCGCCGTGTACTTCCGGATGAAGATTGAGGAATCTCCCGCTTTCCAGGCATCGCTGGACGCACAGGAAGCCGCCAGGAAGGCCCTGCCCAGCGGGCTCGGCGTCGTCGCCGAGGATGACTTGTCTTCCGCCGGTTTTGTCTCAGAACGTGGCGCCGGGGCCACCGACGCGTCCCTGGCAACCGCCGCCGCAGCTGCCGTTGCCGCGACAGCCAAGGGTCCAATAGGAATTGTCCGGGCCTATTGGCGGCAGATCATCCTGGCCATGATCCTGGTAGCCGCAGCCAACACCGTTGGCTACGCGCTGACCTCTTACATGCCCACCTACCTCACGAGTTCCAAGGGCTACGATGAGCTCCATGGGACTCTGCTGACCATTCCCGTGCTGGTCGTCATGGCCGCCTGCATCCCGCTGACCGGGCATCTGTCGGACAGGATCGGGCGCCGCCCCGTGCTCTGGATCGGCGCTATCAGCACCGTGGTCCTCTCGATCCCCGCATTCTTGCTGATCGGCGTCGGCCAGGTCTGGTCCACCCTGCTGGGCCTGGCCCTGGTTGCGTTCCCGGTGACCTTCTATGTGGCTAACCTGGCCTCCGCCCTGCCGGCACTGTTCCCGACGGCCAGCCGCTACGGCGCCATGGGCATCGCCTACAACTTTGCCGTCGCCATCTTCGGCGGGACGACGCCGTTCATCATTGCGGCCCTTATCGCTGCCACCGGAAACGACATGATGCCGGCTTATTACCTCATGGCGACGTCGATCATCGGCGCCATTGGCATTTACTTCCTCAAGGAATCCGCCCGGTGGCACCTGCCCGGGTCCATGCCGAGCGTTGACTCTGAAGCCGAAGCCCATGCACTGGTGGCCGGCCAGGATGAGAATTCAAGACTCGATCTGACCAAGATGCCCTTCGACAGCACCTATGAGGGCGCGTCCGACACCGCCGCGCGGCTATCCGCGGAAACCCCGGGCGAGGATCCGCAAACCAATGAACAGAAGCCCTCAGGGAATTAGCCCGGCGCGGACAGCTGGGTCTGGACCTGAAGTGGGGACTTGAGTCAGGGGCGATGAGATGGTGGTTGGAGCCGACAAGGCTGTCGGCCGTGTGCTCCGGAGCGGCACAGATGAGGGGGAGTTCCTGGGAATCCCGGCACAGGGAAGGCGATCGAGATCGAGGCTAGACCGCAAGTGGACGGAAAGTTCTCCACAGCAGAAACTCCTCGGGCACCCGAAGGAGCCAACAACAGACAGGAACCGAACGATGATCAAGACCATCGAATTCGGACGCATCTTTCACGTAGAGACCTACCACCCGTCCGCCCGTGATGAGGAGCTCACAAAGGCCCCCACCTGGCATGGCAGCAAGCAATACAAGAAGGCCAACACGGCATTCTTGTAACCCACCATGGATACACCTCATAAACCGTCGCCATCAGCCCGGACGTCCCCTACGGACAAACCCACGAACGCCACGAACGCCACGAACCCACGAACGCCACGAAATGATGGGGGCCCACCCACGCGGTCAGCAGCTGGCCGTCGTCCCTCTGCCGATGGGGCATGCTGATCATCGGAGCGTGAGTTCCAACAGCCACTGAGCAGGCGATGCGGCTGGCTCAGTCTGCCGTTCCGAGCGCGCGCACAGCGCGCTCGAGCGAGCCGCCGAGGCCCCACTTCTTGGACAGCGCGCTCAGCGCGTCGAGGCGGCCGGCGTCGAGCGGGTGGATGCCCGCGTCCACCTCGTGGATGTCGAGATCGCGCGTAACCTGGACAACGCGGGGTGCCACCTCGAGGTAGGCCGCGGAACCGGTGATCCTCGATCGCACGGAAGCTGAGAGCGTCGTCGCCGGATCCTGGGCGGCTTCGATGATCCCGTAGAGGTCGCCGAACTGCGCCAACAGGCTGGCCGCCGTTTTCTCCCCCACGCCAGGAACGCCTGGGATCCCGTCGGACGGATCTCCGCGCATGACCGCGAAGTCTGCATATTGGCTCGGAGCGACTCCGTACTTCGACACGACGACGGCGTCGGTGACCAGCTCGAGCTTGCTCATCCCGCGAGCCGTGTAGATCACGCGGACACCGGACCCGTCGTCGACGAGCTGGAACAGGTCCCGGTCACCGGTGACGATGTCGACAGGAATCCGCGCCCGCGTCGCCAGCGAGCCGATCACGTCGTCGGCCTCGTGGTCCTCGGCGCCGACGACCGGTATGCCCAGTGCGCCGAGCAGTTCCCGGATGAGCGGGACCTGCGCGACGAGGAGTTCGGGCGTCTCCTCTACGTCATTGCCACCGGGAACCACCTCGGCCAGACGATGCGCCTTATACTCGGGCATCAACGCCACCCGCCAGTGCGGGCGCCAATTGTCGTCCCAACAGGCCACCAGTTCGCTCGGTTCAAAGTCCGTGACCAACCGCGCAAGCATGTCCAGCAGCCCGCGGACGGCGTTGACCGGCTGACCATCCGGCCCTCGAACCGTGTCAGGCATCCCGTAGAAGGCGCGGAAGTACAGCGAAGCGGTATCGAGGAGCATCAATCGTCCGGTCACACCACGATCATGGCACGGCGAGCTTCGTCATGGCACCGATGGGGACGCACGGGCTGCCCCGGATGCCGCCCTACCAGGAAACCGGCGGCGGCGAAGGCCGAGTATTTAGTGCCGTTGGAAAACGCCTCCTTACCAGCCTGGGCGGCTGGCAGAGTGGCCGGGTTGTCCCCCAGACCCGCGATGGCGGCGCCGGAACTTTCGACGACGGCGCTGACCAGTTGCTGGCGGGCCGGGCCGGGCACCTGTTGATCCTTGAGGGCCGCATCCAGCTGGAAGGTCGCCGTCGCAAAGAGGATGGTGCCCAGCACGGCGATGCCCAGCGCGGAACCGATCTGCCGGGCGGTGCTCTGCGTTCCGGATGCCTGGCCGCTCCTGGCCGCCGGCACGTCCATCAGTACGACGCCGGTGAGCTGGGCCGTGGCCAGCCCCACGCCGAATCCGTAGACGAACAGGAAAGGGATGAGAACACCCACCCCCGTACTGGGGCCGATCACCACGCCAAGGCCTGCTATCCCGGCGATTTCGGCCTTATACCGACCCGCACAACGGTCACCGGAGGGACCTTGCTGCCGAAGGCGCCGACGAAACCGCTGGCCACGAATGATCCCACGGCCAGCGCCACCAGGATCAGTCCAGTCTGCAGGGCGGAGTAGCCGACCACGTTCTGGAGCCAGATGGGCAGGGACAAATGCCGAATTCGCCAAGACTGACGATCATGGCGGCGATGTTCCCGTTGCGGAAGGATGCAATGGCGAACAGGCTGAAGTCCAGCATGCTGGAGACCCCGCGCCGCGTCCGTGCGCGCCCCCAGAGAATGAAGGCCACGGCGGAAACCAGCATTAGGGCGAAGGCTGCGGGCACGGGAGACAGAGCGAACGGCCAAGTCCAGGTGCCGATGATGAACGGCTTGGTGCTCTCCCACCAGCCGTAATTGCGGCCTTCAATCAGCCCGAAAACCAGTGTTGCGCTGGCCACCACGGACAGGGCTGCGCCGAACCAGTCCACCCGTCCGGCGCCCGGGTCTCGGGACTCGGCCACGGTGAGTCCAGCGCCGGCAATGATGATGATGCCCAGCGGAATGTTGATGCCGAAGGCCCACCGCCAGGAATAGTAGGTGGTCAGCCAGCCTCCCAGAAGAGGCCCGACGGCGGTCATGCCCCCGATCGTGGAGCCCCACACCGCGAACGCCATGGCGCGTTGGTTGCCCTGGAACGTGGCATTGATGATGGACAGCGTGGCGGGAAGCACCATGGCTCCCCCGACGCCCTGGACGACGCGCGCGCCGATCAGCAGATCACCGGTCTGGCTCAGCGCCGCCAACACCGAGGACAGCGCAAAGACCGCTACGCCCAGTACCAGCAGGCGGCGGCCGAAGCGGTCCGTAAGAGTTCCGAAGACCAGCAGAAGTGCTGCGAATACGAGCGTGTAGGACTCCTGCACCCATTGGACCTGACTGGAGGTGATGGAGAGGTCCCTGACGATGGAGGGAATCGCCACATTTACGATGGTGGAATCGACGATGATCAGCGCCACGGCAAGGCTGATGAAGACCAGCCCGAACCAGCGGACCCGCCCCGACGCGTTCATGCCGCGCCCCCGCCGGTATGGCTGTCCGATTGTCGCAGGCCGACCGGGGGTCCCTAAAGCGGTCCGGTGGTCCAGCACCCGGTAGCCGAGCGTGGCCGGGGCGACGAACCCGGCGGCAGCCTGAGCCGCGGAAGCGACCGGGATGGAGGGGAGGTCACCGGTGAGCCGGG
>JBBRKU010000170.1:0-5378 GCA_038231735.1 Actinomycetales bacterium
AGGGCACCGGATCCTTGGTGCTGGACGTGAAGGTCGGTTCCGGGGCGTTCATGAAGACCGAAGCGGCCGCCCGCGAGCTCGCCGAAACGATGGTGGCGCTGGGCAAGGATGCGGGCGTGAACACCGTGGCCCTGCTGACGAACATGAACACTCCGCTGGGGCTCACGGCCGGGAATGCGATCGAGGTCCAGGAGTCCGTGGAGGTCCTGGCCGGCGGCGGTCCGGAAGACGTCGTCGAACTGACCGTCCGCCTCGCGGAGGAGATGCTGGCCTGCGCCGGCATCCACGACGCTGATCCGGCTGCCGCGCTGCGGGACGGGCGGGCCATGGACGTGTGGAAGCGGATGATCGCCGCCCAGGGCGGGGATCCGGAGGCGGCCCTGCCGGTGGCCAAGGAATCAGAGGTCATCTACGCGCCGGCCGACGGGGTCCTGGTGGGTCTGGACGCTCTCGCCGTCGGCGTTGCCGCCTGGCGCCTTGGAGCAGGACGTGCCCGCAAGGAAGACCAGGTGCAGGCCGGGGCCGGTGTGCGGATGCACGCCAAGCCCGGTGCGATGGTGCGGGCAGGGGAGCCGCTGATGACACTGCTGACGGACACGCCGGAAAAGTTTGACCGGGCCAAGGAGGCTCTGGCGGAGGCGGCGCTCATCGCCCCGGAAGGCTCCCGCCCCGGTAACAGGCTGATTATCGACCGCATTGCCTGACCCCGACGAGCCGGAAGTCATACCATGGGCTGATACGCCCGTTTGAATCTAGGCCAAAGGGGTGATAGCGGTCCTTGCACACTCATGGGAAACTGGATGTATTCCCCCTTGAAGAGGAGCCGTCCCGACGTGGACATGCTATTTCAACTGAACCGCTTGATTGAGCACTCCGCCAGCGCCTGGTGGATTGTTCCAGTCGTCATGCTGTTCTGCCTGATTGACGGCTTCTTCCTCTTTCTGCCCAGTGAAACTGCCATCGTCGGACTGGCGGCGGCCTCCACCATACATGGCGCCCCGAATATCTGGCTGCTCCTGGCCGGGGGCGCGTTGGGCGCCATGATCGGGGACAACATCGCCTACCAGCTGGGTAAGCAGCTGGGCACCACGCGTTTCCGCTGGATGCGCCGGCCGCGGGCGGCCAGGGCCTTCGATTGGGCGCGGATGGAGCTGGACAAGCGCGGCGCCGTGCTGATCTTCACCGCCCGCTACATCCCCGTGGGCCGCATCGCGGTGAACTTCACGGCGGGGGCAACCCGGTATCCGTGGCGGCAGTTCGTCTGGCTTGACGCCGCGGCAGCCCTGACCTGGGCGGCCTACTCGGTGGGCATCGGCACCTTTGCCGGTGGCATGAAATGGCTGCACCACAACCCGCTGCTGGGCGTCGGCATCGCGATTGTTTTTGCCATCATCATGGGATTCCTGGTGGACCACGGCATGAAGCTGATCCACCGCTGGCTGGACAAGCGGGCCCGGGCCAAAAACGAGGCAAAGCAGACCCAAGGTGCCCATGGCCAGGACACGGTCGGACAGCCCGACGCCGGGCTGGTCCCCGCCCAGCCCGCGAAGGCGGCCAAGGAGCGCTGACGGGCCCACATCGTTCCGCGGACCCAGGCCGTGAGTCCGCGGGCCCGGTTCCGTGGGTGTGTGGACCCGGGCCGGCCGAGGCGACTAGCGCCCGTGCCCGAACGTCCATAGAGTTGGACCGTGACTTTTCCAGCGCATGAAACCCTGCCCGCGACCGACGTGTCGTTCGATCTCCGCACCCTGCCCAAGGTCTCGCTCCACGATCATCTGGATGGCGGGCTGCGGCCATCGACGATCATCGAGCTGGCCCAGGCCGCGGGCCACAGACTGCCCTCCACGGATCCCGTGGCGCTGGGCCAGTGGTTCCAGGAGTCCGCGGATTCCGGTTCCCTGGTGCGGTATCTGGAGACCTTTGACCACACCATCGCCGTCATGCAGACCCGTGAGGGCCTGGTCCGGGTAGCGAAGGAATTCGTTGAGGATCTGGCGGACGACGGCGTCGTCTACGGTGAGGTACGCTGGGCCCCTGAGCAGCACCTGACCCAGGGCCTGAGCCTCGATGAGGTCGTCGACGCGGTCCAGGAAGGTCTGGAGGCCGGTGTTGAAGCCGTCGAGGAATCCGGACGCCACATCCAGGTGGGCCAGCTGATCACCGCGATGCGCCACGCGGACCGGGGCCAGGAAATTGCCGAGCTGGCGGTCCGGCACCGCAACAGCGGCGCGGTGGGCTTTGACATTGCCGGCGCGGAGGAGGGCTTCCTGCCGTCCCGCTTCAAGGACGCGTTCACCTACCTTGCCGAAAACAACTTCCCGGCCACGGTGCACGCCGGTGAGGCGGCGGGCCTCGAGAGCATCCAGGACGCGCTGGTCCATGGCCGAGCGCTGCGCCTGGGCCACGGTGTGCGCATTGCCGAGGATATCCAGGTCGACTTCACCCCGAGTGAGGACGACGACGACGGCGACACGGTCGGCATTGTCACGTTGGGATACCTGGCCTCGTGGGTCCGCGACCGCGGAATCGCCCTGGAAATCTGCCTGTCGTCGAACCTGCAGACCGGTGCCATCGCCAATTTTGGCGACACCGTCGATGACCACCCGGTGGACCTGCTCTACCAGACGGGGTTCCGGGTCACCATCAACACCGACAACCGCTTGATGAGCGGGGTCACTCTGACCGACGAGTTCGAGCTGCTGATGGAAACATTCGACTACGACATGGATGATCTGCTGGCCCTGACACTGAACGCCGCGGAGGCAGCCTTCCTGCCCCTCGAGGAACGCGAGGCGCTGGCCGACTTCATCACCGAGGCCTACGCCAACGCCCGCTGATCGGCGGTCGAGCCCATATGTGCCACAGCCAAGCCAGTGTGGACAGGCTCGTGGAAGTTATAGCCCTGCTGCGGGAGCACTGCCCGTGGATGGCTGCCCTGACGCACGAGTCGCTGGCCGAATACCTGGTCGAAGAGTCCTACGAACTGGTGGAGGCGCTCGAGACCGGAAACAGCGCGGAGATCCAGGGTGAACTGGGCGATGTGCTGCTGCAGGTGGTGCTGCACGCCCGGCTGACAGAGGAAGAAGGCGGCTTCAGCTTCGCCGAGGTGGCGCAGGGCATCAGCGAGAAGATGGTACGCCGCAATCCGCACGTTTTCCGTTCCGACGGCTCGCTGCAGGAGAGTTTCCCTGCGACCGTGGACCAGATCGAGGCCACCTGGCATCGGGTCAAGAAGCGGGAAAAGCCCGACGGGCCCTCGTCTCCTTTCACGGGTATTCCGGCCGCGCTGCCCGCACTCGCCCTGGCGCAGAAATCACTGGACCGCGCCGGCCGGGCCGGCTTACCTCTGGACGCACCCGGGGAGGCCGGTCTGACCGGGGCACCGCAGACTGAGGAGGACCTCGGGGAGCTGCTGCTCGCCGTCGTCCGCTCGGCGCGGGAGAACGGACTGGACGCCGAGCGTGCCCTGCGCGCCGCGGTCCGCCGCTTCCGGGACCAGGTCGCATCCGATGGCCAGGGTCAGTCGGAGAGCAGCTTGTAGATGGTCCGGCGGGCCTCGTCGAGGGCTGCCGTGACAGCGCGCAGCTGTTCCTCGGTGCCATCGACACTGATCTGGTGCACCGCGCCCATCAGCTTTCCGATGCTGGTCCGAAGCTCCAGGCTGACTCCCGCTTCCTCGCTGACCTCTTCCCAGACCGCGGCCATCTCGGACGCATGTTCGCTGACGTACGCCCTTCCCTCCGCGGTGAGTTCAAACTCCGTGCGCCGGCCCTCGCCGGTGGTGCTGATCAGACCCTCGGCCTGCAGCGCCGCCAAAGCCGGGTAGACGGAGCCGGGGCTGGGCCGCCAGGCGCCGTCCGTGTGCACGGCGATGTCCTTGAGGATGCCGTAGCCGTTATTGCTGGACTGGCTCAACAGGGAAAGGATGGCGCTGCGGACATTGCCCTTACGGACCCTGCTCCCCGGCCCGAAGCCGGGCCGCCGGGGGCCGCCGAACCCCGGACCCCCAGGTCCGGGACCAAAGCCGCCGGCCCCTGGCCCGAAGCCGCCGAAGCCGCGCGGACCGTGCCCCCGGCCGCGGCCGCGGGGGGAATCTTCGGAGGAATCGGGGCCCGGGCCTTCCGGCCCGGGCGCCTGCGGGTCGTGGTGCCGGCGACCGCGGGGGTGCCAGCCGTGGCGGTGCTGATGGTGCCCTTCCGGGCCTGTCGGGAATTCGTCGCTGTTCACGTTGGGTTCTCTCCAAAAGTCGTTTCCAAGTAGACGTGCGGCACACCCTGCTGGGGTGCCTCGCGGGAACGTCTTCGCTCCGTAGCGATATGTCAACGATATATCGTTATGTTCTTTAGGGTCAAGACGTTCCGCCGCGAAATATAGCATCTGGCGGGCGGGGTCGCGCGGGGTAAGGCGCTAGGCTAGTGAGGACAGCGAGGTCGACACCCATCCGCTAGCCAGCTCAAATTAGGAGCCATACATGGCCATCATTGACGCCATTCACGCACGCGAAATTCTGGATTCCCGCGGTAATCCGACGGTTGAGGTTGAAGTGGGGCTCGACGACGGTTCGGTGGGCCGCGCAGCCGTCCCCTCCGGCGCATCCACGGGTGCTTTTGAGGCGGTCGAGCGCCGCGACGGCGAGAAGGGCCGCTACCAGGGCAAGGGCGTCCGTCAGGCCGTCGACGCCGTCATTGACACCATTGCGCCCGCCCTGATCGGCTTCGACGCCACGGACCAGCGGCTGATCGACCAGACCATGATTGATCTGGACGGCACCGCCAACAAATCCAACCTCGGAGCCAACTCCATCCTGGGCGTCTCGCTGGCCGTGGCCAACGCCGCCGCCACCGCCGCGGACCTGCCGCTCTACCGCTACCTGGGCGGCCCCAACGCGCATGTGCTGCCCGTGCCGCTGATGAACATCCTCAACGGCGGATCCCACGCCGACTCCGACGTGGACATCCAGGAATTCATGGTTGTCCCGCTTGGCGCCTCCACCTTTTCCGAGGGCCTGCGCTGGGGGGTGGAGACCTACCACGCGCTGAAGTCCGTGCTTCAGGAGAAGGGCCTGTCCACCGGACTGGGGGATGAGGGTGGCTTCGCGCCGAACCTGCCCTCCAACCGCGCCGCCCTGGACCTGATCACCGAGGCCATCAAGAAGGCCGGCTACACCCCGGGCAAGGACATCGCGCTGGCCCTGGATGTCGCCTCCTCCGAGTTCTACAAGGACGGCGCCTACCGGTTTGAGGGCCAGGACCGCAGCTGGCAGGAAATGACCACCTACTACGAGGAGCTGGTCCGCGACTACCCGCTGGTCTCCATCGAGGATCCGCTGGATGAGGAGGACTGGGAAGGCTGGGCCGCCCTGACAGCCTCGCTCGGGG
>JBBRKU010000171.1:0-5372 GCA_038231735.1 Actinomycetales bacterium
GATACGGCGTCGGATACGGCGTCGGACTTGGGACCGGCCTTGGGACCGGAGGCGGAACCGGTTTTGGGGGAAATGCTCATAACAGCCATACTTCCACTTCCGAGCCGGCCGCGAGCGCCGTGACGTCCGCGGGGATCTGGATGAGCGCGTTGGAGGCGGCCAGCGATCCGAGAAGGTGCGACGACGGGCCCCCCACCACCGCGACGGTGCCGGCCGCTGCCTGCCCGGCGGAGCCGGCCCAACTCCCGGATGGGACATAGAGCGCACGGCGCACCTGGACCTTACCCACCGGCGAGGCCAGCTCATCGGCGAGGCGGCCCAGCAATCGCGTACGCGGCTGCGGCGTCCCGGCCAGGGCGGTCAGGGCCGGACGCAGGAACATTTCAAAGGAGACCACGCCGCTGACCGGGTTGCCGGGGAAGCCCAGGAACGGCACTCCTTCCACGGTTCCCAGCGCCTGCGGACCGCCCGGCTGCATGGCCAAGGAACAGAATTCCACGGCTCCCGATCCCACTGTTCCCGCGAGCGCCTGCTTGACCACCTCGTAGGCGCCGGCGCTGATCCCCCCGGAGGTCACAATCAGGTCGATCCGACCGGTTGCGATCTGTTCGCGCAGCAGCCGCAGCAGCGCCGCCGGATCGTCCGGCACCAGGCCGGCGGGAACTACCTCGGCCCCGGCCTCCAGCAGGTTCGCATGCAGCAGCGTCGAATTCGCGTCATAGATCTTCCCCGCCGGCAGCGCCGTTCCCGGCAGGACCACCTCGTCACCGGTCGCCACCAGCAGCACCCGCGGTTTGCGCCGGACGGCAAGTTCGGTCAGGCCCAGCGCGGCCGCCAGCCCCAAATGCGCCGCACTCAGCCGCACCCCGCCGGCGAAAGCCAGCGATCCCGCCCGGACGTCGCTCCCCGCCGCCCTCACGTAGGCCCCGCCGTCTGCGGCCGGAAGCGTGACGGTGGCGTCCCGGTCTTCCGGGTCGGGAAATTGGGCAGGAACCGCGCGTTCCACCGGCACGACGGCGTCCGCACCCTCCGGCAGCATGGCCCCGGTCATGATCGGCGCGGCTTCCCCGCGGCGCAGCGCCGCCGGGACGGCGCCGGCCGGGATCGTGGCCGCGGCCCGCAGCGTGGCTCCCCCCACCACATCCGCGGAGTTGACGGCAAAACCGTCCATCTGGGAATTGGCGAACGGCGGCAGATTGAGCGGAGCCACAACGTCCTCCGCGGCCACCCGGCCCAGGCACGCAATCAGCGGCAGCAGCTCCCCGCCGTCGAACTTTCCGTTCCAACCGTGCTTCAGCAGCGACTGGACAGCCGCCTGATGCTCCGTAACCGATCTGCGCATTCCGTTCCTTCCCACTGCGTTGCTCCGCACGAGTCGCCATCCAGGGCCGGAGACGGAGGCAGCCATGCCTGCAACGCTAGATTACCGCGGCACCAGCCCGGACGACTTGCCATCTCCGGGCGCACTGCCATGATGGCAGTGAAGGGGGCAGCCCGCAGATGGATGATCAGACGGTGGATCCGCCGCGCCGACATGAACCGGCAAGGTGTCCCGAGGACCTTGTCGGGTTTTTCGTGCCGCGGGCGAACGCGGGCGACGCGGCCGGACTGGCCGCTCTCTACGAGCCTGACGCGGTGCTGGCCTTCCCTCCAGGCCACATCACTACCGGAACCGACGCGATCCGCCAGGTCTACGAAAAACTGCTCCTCGACAGGCCAAGGTTCACCGAAGGCGAGCACTTCGCGGTCCTGCGCTGCGGTGAGGACCTGGCGCTGTCCTCAAGCCGGCTGGACAACGGCAACATCACCGTCGAGGTAGCCCGGCGCCAGCCCGATGGCTCGTGGCTTTGGGCGATCGACCAGCCGAATGCCGGCGGGCATAACGATCTGGGAAGTGGCTCAGATGGCTGATCTCCGTTCCGCGGTGGTGGTGGGCGGCGGCATAGGCGGATTGTGCACCGCCATCGTCCTGCCGCAGACTGGCTGGTCGGTCACCGTGCTGGAGCGCCACAAGGTTGCCAGCGACGCGGGCTCAGGCATTTCGTTGTGGCCGAACGCCATGCGTGTACTGGACCGTTTTGGACTCGCCGAGCAGGTACGCGCCGTGGCGGCCCCGCTGTCCGCCGAAGGTGGTCTCCGAACACCCTCCGGTGCATGGCTGACCGGAGCCAAGGCGGGGACAGCTCCCCTGGTCGAGGTGGTTCTGCTGCACCGCGCAGACCTGCAGTCAATTCTGCTGGCCGCACTGCCTGATGGCTGCGTGCGCACCGGAGTCGCTGCGGAGGACCTGTTGTGGCCCACTGCGGATGCCGCCGATGCGAGCGGCCAGTTGGCCAACGGCCGGCCAACTGTGCGTGCTCGCGACTCCACTGGACCAGTTGAGTTTGCCGCTGATTTGGTGGTCGCGGCCGACGGCGTGCACAGCACGCTGCGGACGGCGCTCTGGCCGCAATCGCTTCCACCGTCCTACACCGGCTACACGACGTGGCGTGGTGTCACGCCTTCCGGCGCCATCCACGCCTCCGGCGGCGGCTGCGGCGGCGAGACGTGGGGCCGCGGTGCGAAGTTCGGGTACCTTCCGCTCACCGACGAGCGGATCTACTGGTTCGCCGAAATCAACGCCGCCGCTGGTTTGCGAAGTGACGATGAACGGGCTGCGTTGCTGCACCCCTCTCGCCAGAAACGGGGCGGCACTGCGTAGGCTGCGTCCAGCCGCCAGCCGTCCGCGCCGCGGTCCAGCCAGTGGTTCATCACCTTAGTGACGTGTTCGACGACGGCAGGGCTGCCATGGTTGAGCGCGACCAGCTGGTGGTGGCCCCCGAAATCCCGGTAGCCCGGCTCTCCCGGCGCTTCACCCGGGCGGGCCTCCGCGCCCAAGCCGCCGGCGCCGTCGTCGGCCCTCCCCGCGCAGCCGTGCAGACCATCGGGCCAGGAGAGATGGAACCAGGACGCAGTGGATGCGCCGCGGACTTCCGCTAACACCCGCTGGAAGGCCGAAAACCCGCGGCCCACATGGTTGAAAACACCATCCAGCAGCACGCGGATGCCGCGATCGTGGGCGGCTGAAATCAGCGCATCGAAATCCGAGTCATCGCCGAGGCGCGGATCGATGGTGAAGTAGTCCACGGTGTCGTAGCCGTGCGTTTCCGAAGGGAAGACAGGCCCCATAGCAATCCCGGATGCCCCGAGCTCCACGGCGTAGTCCAGCCAGCCGATGATGTCCCGGAGCCGGTGCACCGGCTCGGCGCCAGGATCCAATGCCCGCGTTTCAGCGCCGACGAAGCCCAGCGGATACACCTGCCACCACACCGCGTACTTGACCCAATCCGCCGCCATCCCCACCTCCGGTATTGTCCCGCCGCAGTCCTCAATCTACCGGCTGCCGCTTTTCTGGACCTATACGCCGTATCCGGCCGAAGTGCCGCCCGACGCGACTTGCATTCCGCAACAGGTCGTGTGGCTAATGGTGCTGAAGTAAGCTTGCGTGACACTTCCGGGGCGCCTTTGAACAACCATCTGTTGTGGAGCGGAAATCCCACGGGCGCGGTACGCGGGCGGGCGGGCGTAGCGTTTCAGGCAAGAATCATGGCCACCCTCCCCCATGCCGTTCCGGATGCGTAAGGGATTTCCCGCCACGGCGGCGCTTCCCCCTGGCATGATGTCAGTACGGCCGTTGCACCAGAACCCCCAGCCGGATCCCAGGCCAACGTGCACGCGTCGGCCGCCGACATTGAGGCGCCGCGCCTTGCGATCATCGGCGGCACCGGGCTGTACCGGCTCCCCGACTCGCAGATCCTGGGCACCGTGGACGTGCCCACACCCTACGGGCCGCCGTCGGGACCGGTGACCATCGCCCGGTTGGGGATGGAGGCTCGAACGGGGACGGGACCACCGGGCCGGCCGCCCCGGTGGTGGCGTTCCTCAGCCGGCACGGCCGCGGCCACCGCATCCCACCGCAGCAGATCAACTACCGCGCCAACCTCCGGGCGCTCAAAAGCCTGGGCGTGCGGGCCGTCATCTCCTCCGCCGCGGTCGGCGGCCTGGTCCCGGGCCAGCGCACGGACAGCTTTGCCGTACCGGACCAGTTCCTGGACCGGACGTGGGGACGGGCGGACACCTTCTACGACGGATCGCTGCCCACCGGGGTGCAGCATCTGCCGGCGGCGGAGCCCTTCTGCCCGCAGCTGCGCCGGCTGCTGGCCGCGGCGCTGGAGCGGCAGGGGGAAGTGTTCCAGCCTGATGCCACGGTGGCGGTGATCAACGGTCCGCGGTTCTCCACCCGCGCAGAATCCGCCGCTCTGGTGCAGGCCGGCGCGCACCTGATCAGCATGACGCAGTATCCGGAGCCGGTGCTGGCCGCCGAGCTGAACATGGGCTTCGCCACGCGGGCCTTCATCACGGACGCGGATACCGGGCACGACGGTTCTGAGCCGGTGAGGGCGGAGCTGGTCCTGCGGCGGCTTGCTGCCGCGAAGCCTCGGATCCTGGCGGTGCTCTGCGCCGCCGCCGGCCTGTTGGAGGTGTCGGGGTCCGACGGCGGCAGGACCGAAGGCGATCGGCCTGCGGGTGACGGGCCCGACGGCGATCGGCGTGCCGCTGACCGGCCCGCGGCTGACCGGCCCGCGGGTGACATGCCCGACGGCCGCTACCGGGCCAGGCAGCTCATCCCGCCGGAAGCGGTGGCTGCTGTCATGAACGCTCCCGTCCGCGGCGCGGTCGACGACGGTGAGACGGCAGGCGCGCGGTGAGAATCCTTGTCACCGGCGGCGCCGGCTTCATCGGCCGGAACATCGTGGAGCAGGCGCTTGCCCGCGGATGGGAGGTGGCGGTGCTTGATTCGCTGGACCCCGCCGTGCACCCGATGCCGCCGGTGCTGGACGCACGCGCCGAATTCCTGGCCGGCGACGTCTGCGACGACGGAACCGTCGCTCGAGCACTCAGGGGCGCTGACGCCGTCGTCCATCAGAGCGCCAAGGTGGGCCTCGGCGTGGACTTCTCCGACGCGCAGGACTACGTCCGCAACAATGACCTGGCCACCGCGGTGCTGCTGGCGGGGATGGCGGACGCCGGCATCCGGGCGCTGGTGCTGGCCTCCTCGATGGTGGTGTACGGGGAGGGCGTCTATACCGATCCGGGCGGCAGTCCGGTGCGGCCCGGGCCGCGTCTGGAGGAGGATCTGAGTGCCGGTCACTTTGAGCCCAGGCATCCCTCACCGGCGCCGCGCTGACGCCGGGACTGGTCACCGAGGACGCGGCAACGGATCCGCGGAACGTCTATGCAGCCTCCAAACTGGCGCAGGAGAATCTGGCGTCCGCGTGGGCGCGCGCCACCGGCGGCCACGCCATGGCGCTGCGCTACCACAACGTGTGACC
>JBBRKU010000172.1:0-5371 GCA_038231735.1 Actinomycetales bacterium
GCGCGGTGTCCAGGACGTGCAGCTGGCAGTCGTCGACCAGGGTTACGGCACCATCCACCGCGTCGACGTCAGCCAAGGCGGCTGGTTCGCCCCCGACGACGGCGGCAGGCTGGCTCCCGCCGTCGTCGTCAGTCAGTCCTTCTACGACGCGGCCGGACGGCCGGATCTGGTGACCTCCCCGCAGGTCCAGCTGATGGGCGATCCGGGGGCCACCGCCGTCATCATCGGTGTGGTGCCGGATCCGTATCCCAATATGCCGCCGCAGGCCTATATCCTGCGCCAGGGCGCCGAAACTGCCGGCATAGCCGCCAACGCGGCGCAGGGCAGTCCGCCGGAGCTGAAGATCTGGGCGCAGCCGGCGATGGCGGACCAGCTGACGGGCGCGCTGTCGGTGGAATTGCAGCAGCAGCTTCCGGGCCTCGGCGTCAATGTGCAGCGCACCGACTACGCGGCCTACGGGGATCCGTTCGCCCAGGTCCAGCTGATGACCATGGGGGCGGCTGGGCTGGTGCTGCTGCTGGGCGCCGTGGGTCTGCTGAACATCTCCATGGTGACGGTCAGGTACCGGGTCCGGGAGATCGGCATCCGGCGCAGTTTCGGGGCAACGTCAGCGCGGGTGTTCTTCTCGGTGCTGATGGAGTCCGTGGTAGCGACGACGGCGGCCGGGGCCGTGGGCGTGATGCTGGCCGTCGCCGTCGTCAAGAACCCGAGGATAGAGCACAAGATCGCTCCCATGCTCAGCGAGTATCCGCCTTTTCCGCTGGAGGCCGCGCTGCTGGGGCTGGGCGCCGCGGTCCTGGTGGGTGCGCTGGCCGGTGCCATCCCCGCCCTGGTGGCCGTGCGGGTCAAGGTGATCGACGCCATCCGGTTCTGAGAACACGGAAGAGCCCGGCCCACCTGATCGTGGACCGGGCCATTCCGTCGGTGCGCAGTTGCTACTTGGTCAGCTTCGACAGCGTCGGGTCGTTCGCGTATTCCTGCGCGGCGTTGGCCTTGGTCACGATGTGCGGCGGCAGCAGGAAGGCCGGAACAACCTTGGTGCCGTTGTTGTAGGACTTGTCATCGTTGATTTCGGGCTTCTTGCCGGCCTGCAGGTCCTTGACCATCTGGATGGCGTGCGCCACCAGGGCGCGGGTGTCCTTGTTGATGGTGGAGTACTGCTCGCCGGCCATGATGGACTTGACGGACTCAACCTCGGAATCCTGGCCGGTCACGATCGGGATCGGCTTGCCGGCGGCCTTCACCGAGGTGATGATGGCGCGGGCCAGGGTATCGTTCGGGGACAGCACCCCGTCCAGCGTTGCGGAGGTATAGTTGCCGGCAAGCAGGGTGTCCATGCGCTTCTGGGCATTCTCTGCCTTCCAGCCCTGGGTCACGGCCTGCTCGAAGGTCTTCTGTCCGGAAACAACCTTCAGGGTCCCGTCGTCGATCTTGGGCTGGAGCACGCTCAAGGCGCCGTCAAAGAAGACCTTGGCGTTGGCGTCATCCGGAGATCCGGCGAAGAGCTCAATGTTGTACGGGCCGCTGGGCTTCTTGGCCTTCATGCCGTCCAGCAGGGCCTGGCCCTGCAGCTGGCCAACCTTGAAGTTGTCGTAGGCCACGTAGTAGTCCACATTGTCCGTGTTCAGCAGCAGCCGGTCATAGGCGATGATGGTTGCGCCGGCGGACTTGGCCTGCTGAAGCTGCGTACCCAGCTGGGCGCCGTCAATGGCACCAACAATGATGACCTTGGCCCCCTTGGTGATCATGGAGCTGATCTGGTTCTGCTGGTCCGAAACGCCTCCGTTGGCGAACTGGACATCATTCTTGAAGCCCGCGCTCTTGAGCCCGTCGTTGAACAGGCCCTCGGCCAGCACCCAGTTCTCCGAAGTCTTCTGCGGCAGGGCCACGCCGATCTCGGAATTCTGGGCAAAGCCGCCCGCGGCACCCGAGTTGCCCCCTGTGGAGCCGGTCTCCGCGCGGCCGCAACCGGTCAGCGCTAGGGCTGAAACCGCTGCGATGACCGCCAGCGACTTCATTGATTCGTTGAGCTTCAACATGTTATTCGCTTTCTTTGGAGGGTGTGCAATGCCTTGCAGTTGTCTGCTAAGCGTTGGTCGTCGTGGAAATGACTTCCTTGGTTTGGGTTGATTCGGCCTGTGCCCGGTTGCCGAAGTTCTTCATCATCATTCCGATGAGGGACTTCTTGCCCTGGGATTTGTTGTAGACGTCGAAGGCGACCGCGACCAGCAGTACCAGGCCCTTGATGATCTGGGTCCGGTCCGAGCCGATGCCCAGCAGCTGCAGACCGTTGTTCAGGACGGCCATGACCAGGCCACCGATGACGGAGCCGACGACGGTGCCCACGCCGCCGGTGACGGCGGCGCCGCCGATGAAGACGGCCGCGATCGCGTCAAGTTCCCAGCCGACGCCGTCGAACGGGCCCGAGGCATTGGAACGGCCGACGAAGATCATGCCGGCGAGCCCAGCCAGGATGGCCATGTTCATCATGACCAGGAAGTCAACCCGCTTGCTTTGGACGCCCGAGAGCGCAGCCGCGTGGCGGTTCCCTCCGACAGCGTAGATGTGGCGGCCGATGATGGTCTTGGAGGAAATGAAGCCGTAGATGAGCACCAGCAGGCCGAGGATAAGTCCCGGGATGGGGAAGGAGGTGCCGGGGCGTCCGGTGGCAAAGAGGTAGGTGGCGTACAGCACGGCGGCGGAAAGCAGTACCAGTTTGACGACGGACACCCACAGCGGGGAGACGTCGGCGCCGAGGAAGATGGCGTTGCGGCGGGTACGAACCTCGCCCCAGATGATCGCCGCGACCACGATCAGGCCGATCAGCACAGTGAGATTGTTGTAGCCGGTAGTGGGGCCAATCTCGGGCAGGTAGCCGGCACCGATGTACTGGAAGTCCTTCGGGACCGGGACGGTGTTGGACTGGCCAACAAACTGGTTGGCGCCGCGGAAGAGCAGCATACCGGCCAGGGTGACGATGAAGGCAGGAATGCCGATGTAGGCCACCCAAAACCCCTGCCATGCACCGATCAGGGCGCCCAGGACGAGTCCGATCAGGATGCCCATGTACCACGGCAGGTGCCAGTCCCGCATGGTGATAGCGACGACGATGCCAACGAAGGCCGCGATGGATCCCACGGACAGGTCGATGTGGCCGGCGATAATCACAAGCACCATGCCGATGGCCAGAATCAGGATGTAGGCATTGCCGTTGAAAAGGTTGATCACGTTGTCCGGGGTCAGTGTCAGGCCGCCCGTGAGGAACTGGAAGAGGACTATCAGGAAGATCAGGGCGAAGATCATCCCGAACTGGCGGGTGTTGCCGCCGAAGAGCTGTTTGAGCGCGTTCATTGTTTTGTTCCTGTATCTTCCGGCGTTCAGGCGGCGGTCTTCTTGGCCGCGGTCATGAGTTTCATCAGGCTTTCCTGGCTGGCATCATCCTTGTTCAGGACCCCGGTGACGGCGCCCTCAAAGATGGTGTAGATGCGGTCGGAGATGCCCAGCAGCTCGGGCAATTCGGAGGAGATCACGATGACTCCCTTCCCCTGGTTGGCCAGCTGCTGGATGATGCCGTAGATCTCATATTTGGCACCAACGTCGATGCCTCGCGTAGGTTCGTCCAGGATCAGCAGATCCGGGTCGGTAAACATCCATTTGGCCAACACCACCTTTTGCTGGTTGCCGCCGGAAAGTTTTGAGACCCCCTCATCAACGCTGGGGGTCTTGGTACGCAGCCGCTTGCGGTAATCCTCGGCGACAGCGTATTCCTTGTTTTCGTCGACCACCAGATGCCGGGAGACCTTTTCCAGGTCTGCCGACACCGTCGTGGTCTTGATGTCATCAAGGAGGTTCAGACCCAGGGTCTTGCGGTCCTCTGTCAGGTAACCGATGCCGTGGTGGATGGCCTGCGGCACGGTGCGAAGCGTGATCTCCTTGCCGTCCTTGACGATCTGTCCGGAGATGAAGTTGCCGTAGGAACGGCCGAAGATTGACCGGGCCAGCTCCGTCCGGCCAGCACCCATCAGCCCAGCGAAACCGACAATTTCGCCGCGGCGGACGTTGAAGTTGGAGCCCTTGCAGACCAGCCGGTCCGCAATTTGGGGGTGGGCTACGGTCCAGTCCTTCACCTCGAAGAACACTTCGCCGATCTTTGGCGTGTGGTCCGGGAAGCGGGATTCCAGGGTCCGGCCCACCATGCCCTTGATGATGCGGTCCTCGTCGACGCCGTCCGCCTTGACGTCCAGTGTCTCGATCGTCTTTCCATCCCGGATGATGGTGATTGAGTCGGCGACCTGTTCAATCTCGTTCAGCTTGTGGGAGATCATGATGGAGCTGATGCCCTTGCCCTTCAGGCCACGGATCAGATCCAGCAGATGCTGGGAATCGGACTCGTTGAGCGCCGCGGTTGGCTCGTCCAGGATGAGCAGCTTGACGGACTTGTTCAGGGCCTTGGCGATTTCCACCAGCTGCTGCTTGCCGACGCCGATTTCCTTGACCGGGGTTTCCGGGTCGTCACGCAGGCCTACCCGGGCCAGCAGCTCGATGGTCCGGCGGCGGGCCCGGTTCCAGTCGATGACGCCGAACTTGGTGGGCTCGTTGCCCAGGAAGATGTTCTCGGTGATGGAAAGTTCGGGGATCAGCGCCAGTTCCTGGTGGATGATCACGATGCCGGCGTGCTCGCTGGCGCGGATGTCCTTGAACTCGCAGATCTGGTTCTGGTAGACGATGTCGCCGGTGTAGGTGCCGTGCGGGTAGACCCCGGAGAGGACCTTCATCAGGGTGGACTTTCCCGCGCCGTTCTCGCCGCAGATCGCGTGGATCTCTCCCGCCCGGACCGAGATGGAAACGTTGGAAAGTGCTTTAACCCCCGGGAACTCCTTGGTGATGGAGCGCATCTCCAGAATGACTGGGCTGCTGGACGCCATATGTCTTCGCCTCCAAATACGAACTTCTTTGTCCTGAAACTGATTGTCCTGAACTGACTTCGGTTTGATAAGCCCCCGTTGATGCAGGCCGTTATGGCCGCGGGCGGAGTTATCGCATGGGAAAAGTAAACTAGGTCACAGGCTTGTCGTCAAGTCTTTAACGCAACGCTTGGGTAACGGTGTGTGTTTTCATCGGCTCAGGCCCTTCTGCTGGAACACCAGCGCGGCTGCTCCCAAGGCCTCGGCCCGGTCGCCCAAGGATGACATGGCCAGGCTCGTGCTCTCGCCGACCACCGGCACCGCATGGCGCAGCAGGCCGCGCCTGATGGGGGTCAGCAGGACGTCTCCAAGTTCCGCCAGCGGGCCCCCGACGACGATGACCTCGGGGTTGATCAGATTGGCCACATTGGCCACCGCCCTGCCCACCGCCACGCCGGCGTCGTCGA
>JBBRKU010000173.1:0-5360 GCA_038231735.1 Actinomycetales bacterium
GGTTCGTTGCCCGTAACGCGATCGATGGCGTTGGTCAGCCGTTCCCGCTCCTTGTTGATCCACTGACCCTCCGAGTAGTTCTGGAGAAACTCCTCGGCGAATTCCACCGGGTCCTCCCCGACGATCGTGCGGATCGGGGTACCGTTGGCCGCGCTCTGCTCGAAGAGATCGGCAAGATCCTCCAGCATCGCCACCAGGACCTCCCCCTTCGATATCGACCCGAAGTACATCAGGTACCGCTCCAGCGCATCGATCGCCGTGTGATAGTCCGCAGGCAGTTCTTCCGTGCGAGCCTTGTACCGCCGGTAGCGCTTCTTCTGCTCGAGCGACCCTGTGATCTGCTCGATCCACCCAATGTTCATGACTAGTTCCCTCCTTCGTGGAGCTGTTCGAGCCGTTCAGCGAGGAAGCTCCACGTCCTCCAGAACTCTTCTAAATATTCCCGCCCCTGAGCATTGAGCGAATACACCTTCCGCGGCGGCCCCTTCTCGGACGGAACCTTCTCCACGTCAACGAGTCCATTCTTCTCAATCCTGACCAGGAGCGCGTAGACGGTGCCTTCGGCAATCCCAGAGAAGCCCTGCTCCCGCAACCGTGCCGTGATCTCATAGCCATACGTGGGCCGCACGGACAAAACCGCCAGAACGATGCCCTCCAAAGTGCCCTTAAGCATCTCCGTCATCTGCTTGCCCATCGAACACCTCCTTGGACTACTCTGCGTTACTTACTACCAGTACATAGTAGCACTGACTAGCCAGGGCACCAGTCCCCCGCATTGGCCCATCAAAGATGCCCGCGCAGCTGCTGTCGAAGAACCATTTGGCATGCCCGCGTAGCGGTGGGCCTGCCGTGCTGCAGGCCCTGGCTCTGAAACAGGTCAAACCGCGGCCTCCCAACCCACCGCTTTACGGTGACGACGTACTCGAGGCGATCCAGTTCTGCTGGCCGATCCAGGGCACGTCATGCGGGAGGTTGCTGGCCGCCGGACTGCCGGATCTGGCGCCGCGCCTACGCCGGAAGGAAATGGGTCTCGTCAGGCTCGACCACGGAGTTCCGACCCGACCGCAGGGTCTCGACAGACCACCGGCGGATCAAAAAGACGGAAACTAATGAGTGTTGAAGCCTGATTGTCATGAGTTAGTAATGAGTTAAGTTGGAATGGCCCCTTTCGGGGCCACCCTTCAATACTAAAACCGCAGGTCAGCGGCCCATACTGGGCCTCCCGTCGGATTCGAACCGACGACCCCCGCTTCACCAACAAGCGGCCATTTCGAGCTGTCAATAGACCCTTTTAGCCTGATTTCATATGCCATGGTTGCAACAATAAGAGGTACTAAAATCTCGCTACTTTGGACTCAAAAGGATGAGTTTCGTATGACATGGTGGGAGCTCCCGCCCGACGGCTGCACGGCCTCGAGTAGAGCCACTGAGCCATCCGCCCATGGGTAACATTTTACTCTTTGCTCATACCGGCCTGACACGTAGGGACAGCCCGATTCACAGCCCGAGCAAATTTGTCATGAAACGGGCCAGGAACAACAAGGCTTTGTGAGGCCAACAACGGGCACCTGGCAGCCATTGGGATCCTCACAAGTCAGGCGTCAAGCAAAGCCGGGGCAGTCCCCACCTTCAGGAGGTTTGCCGTGTCCGACGGGGAACTTCAACGTTGGAAGGATCAGTAGACCTTGTTGGCTCCACCGTCTGCCATCAGGGTTTGGCCGGTCATATAGCGTGAATCGTCAGAGAGCAGGAATGCAACGATCGGGGCGACATCCACCTCGGGATCCCCGAAACGCCCCAGGGGCACCTTGGCGAGGGAATCCTTGTACATCTCGGGAAACGCCTCACTCCAGGCCTTTACCCCTGCGGTGAGCGCCATCGGCGAGACGACGTTGACGCGGATGTTGTCCTTGGCCCATTCGTTGGCTGTGACACGGGACAGCCCGCGGATTGCTTCCTTGGCCGAGGCATAGGCAGCCTGGGTCTGCTGTCCGACAATGGCTGAGCCCGAACCGAAGTTCACGACCGAGCCGCCGTTGACGGCCAGCAGCGGGTAGGCAGCCGCCATGAACTGGCGGGTAGCCCGGAAACCTGTGTTGAAGGACAGGTCCCACTGTTCCTCGGTCAGGTCGTTGAACATGGCCTGTCGCGATGCATGGGCGTTGTTGACCAAGCCGTCCAACCCGCCAAAGGTTGCGCCGGCCAGTTCGACGGCGGCCGCTGCAACCGCCTTCTCGCTGACATCACCCAAGACGAACCGGAAGTTCACACCAAGATCCTGTTTTAGGGATTCCCCCGCCTCCCCGTTGACATCAACCGCCACGACCTTGGCTCCGCGGACTACCAACACCCTGGAAATCGCACCCCCTATTCCGGAGGCCCCACCGGTGACGACGACTGTCTTGTTTTCGAGCTGCATGCTGACTCCTTGGTTTTCGTTGATGGTATCGGTCGATCCCTGATTGCGGACGTTGTGGCCACTTCTGGCCGAAGTCGCGGCACCTATTTGGAGATCTTGCCCATCAGCCCGGCGATGGGCCGCAGGAAGAGGGACCGGGCCAAAAAGCACGCCCCCACCATGACGGCGAGCGAGGCGGCGAAGATGCCAAACCCCAGCCAGCCGGCGTCCTGGCGTGCGGCGAACATGTGGTTCAGGTTCGCCAGCGCCCCCGTGCACAGCACCAGGGCCACGTGCATGACGACGAATCCGGTGAAGAACACCATGACGGGGAAGTGGATCTTGCGGGCCACTTCAATGGGGTAGGCCTTCTCAAGCGCTGCGTTGCCCTTGGGCCAGGCCGGGCTCATACGCACTCCGCTGACCGCCGCCAGCGGTGCAGCGATGAACACCACGGCAAAGTAGGCGAGCACCTGCAGTGCGTTGTAGTAGACCCAGCCGTTGTCCGCCGGCCAGTCCAGCGACGCATATTGCAGGCCTGCGCTCAGCGCGTTGGGGAAGACGTCCCAGCTCGTGGGCACGATGCGCATCCACGCGCCCGTGGCAAACAACAGCACCACGAACACGGCTCCGTTGAGCAGCCACAGCACGTCCATGCACAGGTGGAACCACAGCTCCAGGCTGATCTTCGCCGGCTTGGCCTTGGTCTTTAGCAGCCCCGTGTTCTTCCGGGTCCAGTACGCCTTGGGCCTGGCCGTGGTCCGCACATGCCAGCCCGACCGGATGATGAGCACCAGGAAGAAGGCATTGAGGAAGTGCTGCCAGCCGAGCCACGCGGGAATCCCCACGGGCGCATTCGCCGGCAGCTCGCTGTGGCCGGGGTACTGGAGCAGGAAGTCCTGGACGGGGGCCAGTTCACGGGCCCAGCGGGCAAGAAGCACGACGGCGGCCAGCGCCACCACCGCGATGGCAATCCACAGGGCCGGCCCGACCCAGCGCTTCCGCCCACCCTGGGACTGTTGTTTGGGCTTGGTTTGCAGCGACACCTTCCAACCTCCCTAGACGGCTGCGGGCACGCCGCTGCGCGCTGCAATGGCCTCCCGCAGCTGGGGCAGGACGGTGAACAGGTCCCCGACGATGCCAAAGTCGGCAACGTCGAAGATCGGGGCGTCGGCGTCCTCGTTGATGGCCACGATCCGCTTGGCCGTCTGCATGCCTGCCCGGTGCTGGATGGCGCCGGAGATGCCCACGGCAAGGTATAGCTCGGGCGAAACGCTGACACCCGTCTGGCCGACCTGGCAGCTCTGCGGGACGTACCCGGCGTCGACGGCCGCACGGGAAGCCCCCAACCCCGCCCCGAGCATGTCGGCCAGTTCCTCCACCAGCACAAAGTTTTCCTTTGACCCCAGGCCACGGCCGCCCGAAACCACGATGCGGGCCGAACGGAGCTCGGGACGTCCCGAGCCTGCCGAGGCGACCTCCGCGTCCGTGATGGCTGCAACCGCGTGGGTGGCCACCTCCAGCAGGCGCACCTCCACGGCGGGCGATGCCACTGCAGGGGCGTGCTCTGAGCCGTTGGAGGAGACGGTGACCAGCGCAACGCCTGCGCCCACGCCGGATTCCGTCGTGTAGCTGCCGCCGAAGACGGAATGGCTTGCCACGATCCGGCCGCCGTCGTTGGTGACGTCCACGGCGTCGACGATCACGGAGTTGCCGGTGCGGGCGGCGAGGCGCCCGATGACTTCGCGCGCTGTCGGGCTCGTGGAGGCCAGCACGGCAACCGGCGCGTGGCTGGCCATGGCGTCGGCCAGGGCGGCCACGGATGCGGCTGCGACGTGGCGTGACGACGCCGGGCACTCACCGACCACGACCGTCGCCGCACCTAGGCTGCCGAGTTCGGCAACGAGTTCCTCCGAAGGGCCCGCGGGCGCTGCCAGGACGGCGACGGGCTCGCCCAGGCGTGCGGCCATGCCGAGCAGGTGGGCGGTGGTGGAGCGCAGCGATCCGTCTGCTGCCACTTCGATGTTGACAAGGATGTTGCTCATGATGGGCGGCCCTTTCAGATCAGGTTTTCGGCGCTGAGGAAGTCAGCGAGCTGTGTGGCGGCTGTTCCGTCGTCAACGACCTTCTTGCCGGCCGTGCGGGCGGGGCGGCGGTTCGCGGACAGGACCACGTTGCCGCTTGCGTGGCTGGATGCCAGGTGGCCGGCGGCCGCGGCGCTGACAACGGCCACGGGCTTGCGCTTGGCCGTCATGATGCC
Organism: Actinomycetales bacterium; assembly: GCA_038231735.1. Lineage (GTDB taxonomy): Bacteria > Actinomycetota > Actinomycetes > Actinomycetales > Micrococcaceae > Arthrobacter_M. Next base: position 4,659 of record JBBRKU010000173.1, read on the forward strand.
CTTGAACTTGGGGAAACGTGCTTCGGCGGAGCTCTCGGTGATGGAAATGACGGCCGGGAGGCTGCCGGCCAGGGTCTGGATGCTTTCGGCGTCCTGGCGTTGTCCGGACACGGCGCCCTGGCTGATGGCAACGGTGTCCATTGAGCCGAGGAACGGGTGGCCCAACAGTTCAGCAACCATGGCCGGCACAACGCCGCCGCGGCCGTCGGTGGACTCGTTTCCGGCCACGATTAGGTCAAAGCCGGCTCCCTGCACCGAACCGGCGAGTGCCTGGGCGGTCGTGAGCGCGTCGGCGCCGGCAAGGGCGTCGTCGACCACGTGGATGGCCGAGTCGGCACCCATGGAGAGCGCCTTGCGCAGCGCTTCCATGGCCGTTCCGGGGCCCATCGTGACGGCCACGATCTCCACCGACTTGTCGGCATCCTTTTCGCGCAGGGCAATTTCCAGTGCGCGCTCGGTGATTTCGTCCGCCACCCTGTCGCCGGCGGCCCGGTCGACGGCGCCGGAGGCAGTGAGCTTCCGGTCTTCCCCCGTGTCGGGGACCTGCTTGATGAGAACTGCAATCTTCATGGCTTTTCTTCCCTCCCGGACGGCCCTAGGCCGTGGCCGCTGCTGGTTCTATGGTGGTTTTTGCCGTTTTGGCAGTGCGCTGGACGTAGGTGCCGCGGTCCAGGACAACTGTGTCCCCGACCCTCACCTGGA
>JBBRKU010000174.1:0-5345 GCA_038231735.1 Actinomycetales bacterium
GCCGACCCGAGCCAGTTCCGAAGCCAGCACCGCGGCGGACGAGGCGTCCGGGCGATGACGATGAACGAAGAGGACTTCGTCACTTCGATCTATCGCACGAATACGCTCAGCTACCTTCTTTGCTTCACGGACAAGGGCCGCCTCTACTGGCTCAAGGTATACAAAGTTCCGGAGGCCTCGAAACAGGCCAAAGGCAAAGCGATCGTCAACTTGGTTGCGCTTGCTCCGGGCGAAAAGATCAAAGCGATCCTGGACCCCAGGAACATCCTCAACCCCGGCAAAGTGCTGTGACCGGCCTATCGTCATTCTTTGCAACCCGAACAATCCCACCGGGACCGCGCTGGAGCCCGGACAGTCATCACGGATTCGTTGCCGCGTCCGTCAGATGTGCCAGGACGTCGGCCAGGGCGGCGGCGCCGGCGTCGGCGTCGGCGGTTTCTATCTCCTCTTCGGGCGCATGGGAGATGCCCGTGGGGTTGCGGACAAAGAGCATGGCGGTGGGTATTTCCGCGGCCAGGACACCGGCGTCGTGGCCGGCTCCCGATTCCAGGACCGGGACGGTGCCCAGCACGGTTTGCAGCTCGGATGCCAGCCCGGCATGGAACTGGACTGTCGGGCTGAGGGATTCTTCGGTCAGTGTGACGGTGCAGCCTTCCGCGGCGGCAACGCGCCGCGCCGCCGCATGGATTTCCTCCACGATGGCGGCTGTTACTTCGTCTTCCCGGTGCCGCACGTCCATCCAGAGGTCGACTTGGGAGGCAATGACGTTCGTTCCGCCCGGAATCGGGGATATCCGGCCCACCGTTCCGCGCGCTCCGGGTCGGGCAGCCGCAATCCGGCGGATATCGACCACTGCCTGGGCGGCGGCGATCATGGGATCCGACCGGCCGGCCATCAACGTTGTTCCCGCGTGGTTGCCCTGTCCCCGGAAGGTCAGCTTCCACCGGCCATGGCCCAGAATCGAGGAAGCAACGGCAATCGGAGCGTCCAGATCAACCTGCCCGCGCCCCTGTTCGATGTGCAGCTCAATAAACTGGCCTATCCCGGCCAGACGGTCCCTGTCCGCGCCGATATGTTCCGGCGCTATGCCGTTGGCGCGGAACACCTCGGCGAGGGTGTTGCCGTCGGCATCGGTGAGATTACGCGCCTTATCCGCATCGATCGATCCGGACAGCAGCCTTGACCCGATGCAGGCCACTCCGAAGCGGGATCCCTCTTCTTCGGGGAACACCGCAACGGCCAGTGGCCGGCGGGGCATCTGTCCACGCTCGCGCATCACATCAATGGCGCAAAGCGCGCTGGCTACGCCAAGAGGTCCGTCGTAGGCGCCTCCGCCCGGCACCGAGTCCAGATGGCTTCCGGTGACGACGGCGTTCGGCCCCGGTTCCCCCCACCAGGCCCAAAGAATCCCGTTCCGATCGGTTTCGACCAGCAGGCCACGCTGCTGTGCGGCGGCGCTGAACCACCCGCGCAGGTCGCTCTCGGCGGTGGAAAATATCGGCCGGCTGTAGCCGCCTCGCCGGGCGTCCCGGCCTACGTCGGAAATCTGCTCGAGTAGCTGCATTGGCCGTTCCATGGACCCTCTTCGCTTGTCTGGCTCCCGGAGCTGGTTCACAGGGAACTGAAGACGTTCGTGATGGCTTTGTTGAGTTCGTAACCAGTGTCAGGAACCCGGACATTTTTTCCCTCGTCGACGACGAGGGAACCGCCGCGGATCACCGTGCGGACGTCGGCACCCGAGGCTGCGAAGATGACGTGCGGGAGGGTGTCTCCGGATACAGCCCCGGCCGTACGGGGTGACTGGAGGTCGATCACCGTGAGGTCCGCCAGCTTACCGACGGCAATGCTGCCGGCATCCCAGCCAAGCGAGTGGGCTCCGCCGGCCGTGAGTGCCTCGGCGATCTGTGCGGCGCCGACGTGTCCGCGGCTGCCGCTGGTCAGCCGGAGGTCCAGTTCGATCGCCCTGCCCTCTTCGAGCAGGTCGATCATCATGTGGGCGTCGCTGCCGACGCAGAGACGGGCGCCGGCGCGGGAAAGTTTCCCGGCCGGCCCTACGCCGTCGGCCAGGTCCCGTTCGGTGGTGGCGCACATGCAGATGGCCGTGCCCGTGGACCCGTAGGCGGCGATGTCCTGCTCGGTCAGGTGGGTGGCATGGACCGATGTCATGGCCTCGCCCAGGACCCCGGCTTCGGACAAAAGCTGTGTCGGTGTCAGGCCGTAGACGTTAAGGCATTCCTGGTTCTCGGCCGGTTGCTCCGAAACATGGGCGTGCAGGGGCATGCTGTGCGCTCTGGCAAATTCGGCCACCGGACCCAGCGCGTGGCGCGGGACGGCACGCACGCTGTGGATGGCGGCCCCGATCCGGGCCGTCGCGGTATCCTTCATCTGCCCGACACGTTCGGCCCAGTTTTCCCAGGAGCCGTCGGCAAAGCGTTGCTGGACCCCGGTAAGACGCCGGCCATCGACCCCGCCCTGCAGATAGCAGGTATCCAGTAACGTGATCCGCAGTCCGGCATCTTCAGCAGCCCGGATAACGGTCTCACCCATGATGTTCGGATTACTGTACCGGCGCCCGTCCGGGTCGTGGTGGACGTAGAAGAACTCACCAACACTTGTCGCACCGGCCAGCGACATTTCCGCGTAGGTTGCCAGCGCGAGTTCGTAGAGGGAATCCGGATTCAGTGTGCCGGCCACGGAGTACATCAGCTTTCGCCAGGCCCAGAAGCTGTCCACCCCGTGCTGGCCCCGGCCGCGGATGGCACGGTGGAAGACGTGCGAATGGGCGTTGGCGAAGCCCGGCATCGTCAACCCGGCCAGCCGGCGGGCAGCGGGCGGGCATTCGACGTTCGCACTGACCTGGGTAATTCTGTCGTCCTGGACGGTAAGGAGAACATTCGCCGTGACGTCGCCGCCGCCCAACCATGCGTACTCACAGAAGAATAAGTTACTCAACCTCGGCTCCTTTGACGATGGCCCCGCCGATGATGACGGTCTGCGTTGAATTGCGTCCGACCCGGTACGCAAGGTGTTTATGGGAGGGAATGTCCAGCACCTGGATGTCGGCCGCCATTCCCGGTGCCAGCGACCCAATCGTACCGGACATGCCCAGGGCGCAGGCGCCCCCGTAGGTCGCGGCCCGCACAGCCTGGGCGACGGTCATGCCACCCATGCGGCAGCCCATAGCCACTGCCAGCTGCATGCTGGTTGTCCAGCAGCCCGGACAGATGTCGGTGGCCAGGGCCACCTCCATGCCGGCATCGTAGAGCCGCCGGGGGTCCAACGGCGCGGGGTGCTTGACGGCGAATTCAAGACACGGCATGTAGACGCCGGTCACCCCAGCTGTTGCCAGGGCGCGCAATTCGCGGTCGGTGGTGAAATTCAAGTGGTCGGCGCTGACCGCCCCCACGGCGATTGCGAGATCCGCAGCCCCGGTGTGGCTGTAGGCGTCCAAGTGGATCTTCGGCCGCAGACCATGGCGCTGTCCCTGTTCGAGGATGCTCCTGGACTGCTCCAAGGAGAAGTAGCCCGCATCGCAGTAAACGTCATTGAACGCCGCCTGCCCTTTGCGGGCGACGACGGGAATCTGGGCCAGGATTTCCTCGGTCCACTCCTGCGGGTCGCGTTCGGGATCAATGGCGTGCGCGCCATGATACGTTGACACGATCCGGGCCGGCAGCAGGTGATCCAGCCGCGCATTCGCCTCCAGCAGGCGCTCCTCAGTGGCCGTGTTCAGACCGTAACCGGTCTTGCTCTCCAAAGTTGTGGTACCCGAAGAGATCATCTCCCGGATCCGGCGGGTGGCCGCCTCAACCAGTTCATCGACCGATTGGGATCGCGTATCGGTCATCGTGCCGGGAATCCCGACAGAGGCGCCGGCCGGCGGGTCCTGGCCGGCGACCACGGCCGCATATTCACAGGCACGATCGCCGCCAAAGACCACATGGGTATGGCTGTCCACGAATCCGGGCAGCACCACCTTGCCGCGGGCGTCGATTTCCAGGCGCCCGCTGAAACCGCTGACATCGCCGACGGCGGTGATGGTCCCGCCGTCGACGGCGACCCCGCCGCCGGGGATGCGCCCGACCAGATCGGACGCATCCCCGGCGCAGGTGAGGACTTCGGCGGCCCCGGTGATCAGCAGATCAACGCGGCGCTTTCCCGCAGGAGCCGACATTTCAGTCCTGTTCCGGCCCAAAAGTGGCGGTGGGTGTCCACCACAACGGGACAGTGACTCCCTCGCCCGGGCCGACCGTATTGGCGACTTCCTTGGCCCGGGCATAGCCTGACTGGGCATGGCGGACGACGCCGATGCCGCTGTCAACTGTCAGGCACGCCTTGAGCCGGTAGGCAGCCGTGTCCGTCCCGTCGGCGATCATGGTGACGCCGGTATGCACCGAGTCTCCCATCGCATAGTTCGCCTGGATCGCAATCAGATCACACATCCCCGAGGCATTGAGCAGGCCGTTCAGATACGGCCAGTCCGAAATCAGATCCGATCCATCGGGCATGTTTTCGGACTCAAAGGTCGGATTGATGATCGAACCCGAGTCCAGGTTGTCGCGGGAGAACGCCACGGTGCCCTTGACTTCGCCGCGCCTGATCAGTTCATTGACGGCCAGGCCGAACTTCTTACGCTGGCCGAAACCGAGGTAGCAGACCCGCGCCGGCAGTCCCTCAATGGGAATATGCTGCCGTGCCAGCTTGATCCACCGGGTCGCGATTTCGTCGTCGGGAAACAGCTCGAGCACCAGGTCATCCAGCCGTGCCAGGTCTTTGGGGTCCCCGGAGGTGCAGGTCCAGCGGAACGGCCCGCGGCCCTCCAGGAACAGCGGCCGCAGGTAGGCGGAAACGAATCCAGGGATCTTCAGCGCATCCTCAAAACCATGTTGCTGGCATTCCCGGCGGATCTGGTTGCCGTACTCAAAGGTGGGGACACCGTCGTCGAAGAACCGGTTCATCGCCGTGAGCTGGCGGACCATCGCGCTGCGTGAGATTTCGAAGTACGCGTCCCGGTCCCGTTTGCGGAATTCCTCCGCCTCATGGACGGTGTATCCGACGGGGACGTAGGCCAGCGGGTCGTGGGCCGGTGTCATCTCCGTGACCACGTCGGGGCGGATGTCATGTTCCAGGCAGTACTCGAAGAGTTCGGTTGCGTTCGCCACCACGGCGATGCCCAACGGTTTCTTTGCCGCGGCAGCTTCCTGCGCAAGTTCAATCGCATGCTCGATGGAATCGGCCAGCACATCCGCGTAGCCGACCTTGATCCGGTTGTTGATGATCCGTTCGTCGACGTCGGCGCAGATCGCCACGCCGCCGAGCATCGTCATCGCCCGCGGCTGGTTCCC
>JBBRKU010000175.1:0-5299 GCA_038231735.1 Actinomycetales bacterium
ACTCCTCCTCGCAGGGCATCACCCTCGGAGTATCCTCACCGGCTGAAAAGCTGGTGGGCGGGCTGCCCGGCGGCGGCTACGCGGACTGGAGCGGAACCTCCGGGGCGGCGCCGATCGTTTCCGGCGTGGCGGCCCTGATCCGGTCCAAATACCCGGACATGTCCGCTGCCCAGGTGATCAACCGGATCATTTCCACGGCCAAGCCCGCCGGTTCACCGCGGCCCAACGCGATCTACGGCTACGGCCTGCTGAATGCGGAGGCGGCCCTGAAGGCGGACGTCCCACCCGTCAGCGCCAATCCATTGGGCAGCATCGCGGACTGGATCAAGATCCACCGCCGCGGCGCCCTGCCCTCGGCCCCGGCACCATCACAGGCTGCGCCACCGCCGAGCGCTGCCCCCACCCTCCCGGAGCCCACCATGCCCGTGGCGCTGGCGCCCTCCGAGCTGGACAGTTCGCTGCCGATGGCCCTGGTTCTCGGATTCGCAGGACTCTTCGTGGCCATCCTGGCCGGTGGCACCGTGCACCTGCTGGTGGTGCGGCGCCGGATGCTGGCAGGCGCGGAAAGCGGAACACCGCCCGCTGCGCCCGCCGCGGCTGTCGGGACCAAGGCGCCAACAGCCGGCCCGGCTCGGTCGGAACCGCCGGCGAGTGGCCCGGAACAGCCGCACAAATCAACCGGTTCGGCCCCGCGTAACCGTTAGTGAATGTTTTCACAAAGTCTTGTATTATGGACGTATGGCACTCAAACCCCAGCTTCAGGACCGTCCCCGCGTTCTCGTCGTCGGAGGAGGCTACGTCGGTCTCTACGTAGCCCTACGACTGCAGAACAAGATCGCCAACGCCGGTGGCATCGTCACCCTGGTCGATCCGTTGCCCTACATGACATACCAGCCGTTCCTGCCCGAGGTTGCCGCCGGCAACATCGAGGCCCGGCACGCCGTGGTCTCGCACCGCCAGCACCTCAAGGCGACTGAGCTCATCCAGGGCCGCATCACCACCATTGACCATGCCAACCGGACCGCCGTTGTTGCGCCGGCCGATGGCGGCGAGCCGTTCGAGATCCCGTACTTTGACGTCGTGGTGGCTGCGGGGTCCATCACGCGGACGTTCCCGATCAAGGGACTGGCGGAAAACGGCATCGGGCTGAAGACCATTGAAGAGGCTGTCGCGCTGCGCAACCAGGTGCTGGAATGCGTCGAGGCTGCCTCCACCGAGACGGACCCGGCCAAGCGCCGTCGTGCCCTGACCTTCGTCGTCGTCGGCGGCGGTTTTGCCGGCATCGAAACCATCACCGAGCTCGAAGATATGGCCCGTGCCGCCGCCGAGCTGAACCCGCGCGTCGACGTTGCCGAGCTGCGCTTCGTGCTGGTCGAGGCAATGGGCCGGATCATGCCCGAGGTCACCGCCAAGCAGGCCGAATGGGTCGTGGAGCACCTGCGCAGCCGCAATATCGAGGTCCTGCTGAATACCTCGCTGGACAACGCCGAGGACAACCACATGCGGCTGATCAACCTCCCGGACAAGTCGCTGGCGCAGGAGTTCGATACGGACACCCTGATCTGGACCGCCGGTGTGCAGGCCAACCCGATGGTCCGTTCCACCGATTTCCCGCTCGATGAGCGCGGCCGCGTCAAGGTGGGTGCCGATCTTCGTATCACCGGCGAATTCGGTGCCATCGAAAACGCCTGGGCCGCCGGTGATGTCGCCGCCGTTCCGGATCTGACCGGCGGCGGAGTGGGCGGATTCTGCGTCCCGAATGCCCAGCATGCGCTGCGCCAGGCCAAGCGCCTGGCGAAGAACCTGTGGGCCTCGCGGTGGGAGAAGCCGCTGACGGACTACAAGCACAAGAACCTGGGCGCCGTTGCCGGATTCGGCCAGTGGAAGGGCGTCGCCAACATCATGGGCATCGGGCTGAAGGGCCCGCTGGCCTGGCTGGCGCACCGCGGCTACCACGGGCTGGCCATGCCGACCTTCGAGCGCAAGTGGCGCGTGATCTCGGGCTGGTTCATCACCCTGTTTACCGGCCGCGACACCACGATGCTGCTGGATCTGGACCGGCCGCGCGCCGCCTTCCGCGCCGCGGCGGCTCCTGCCCCTAAGCCGGTTGCTGTCCCGGTTGCTGCTGCTCCTGCCACCCCGGCTGTGGCTGGACCCGCTCCGGAGGCTCCTGCGCCTGCCGCTGCGGCTGCCGGGAAGGACGGAAAAAAGGCTCCGGCCGACGATGCGGCGTCCAAGCGGGGAGCCAAGGCTTCGGCCGAGGCCAAATAGGACGCTAAACAACGACGACGGCGCCCGTCCCCTTCGTGGGACGGGCGCCGTTTGCATTCCACGACGGATCCTGTGGCGTCTGATACTCATGGTGCCGGTGTGGCGGTTTTCGGAGCGGCTAACGGTGCTATCTGTTGTGCTGTGCAAGGGAACTGGGGTGATGTCGGGCCCGGCGCCCGTTTTCCGCTGGGCCGCCAATGAAGTACGCTTTTGCGGAGCCCCAGTAGCCCAATCGGCAGAGGCAGCAGACTTAAAATCTGCCAAGTGAGAGTTCGAGTCTCTCCTGGGGCACCAGCGTGGCGTGGATATCCCGCACCTGTTCCGCCGCAGGCCAGGCGCGATGAAGGCGCTAAAGGTACATGCCAACGTGCTTGGCGGATTCTTCCGGCTGGGCCACCGCATGCACATCGCGTTCGCGCAACAGGATGTATTCCTTGGCCAGGACTTCCACCTCGGCCCGGTCCTCCGGATCGAAGAGCACCTTCTCTCCCACGGAGACCTGCCGCACATTGGGCCCGACCGCAACGACCGACGCCCAGGCCAGGCGCTTGCCCAACATTGCCGTCGCCGGGATCACAATGCCGGAGCTTGAGCGGCGCTCACTTGACTCCTTGTCCAGCTGGACCAGCAGGCGGTCGTGCAGCATGCGCAGGGGCAACGAAACGGGACGCGCGGCGGGAGTTGGGGACTCGGGTGTAGGCACGGTCCCCATTTTAGCGGCCGCCGTTACTACCCGCGGGAACTATCGGCAGCCAGTGTTCGTCATTGTTGTTAGGGTTGGTCTCATCACTGGCCCCCTGAATGGAGGACTTGCACCATGGCAATGAGCGGAAACCCGGTCTTTTCCGGCAATAAGAATTTCAGGGGCCCGCAGGGTTCCCAGGGCCAGCAGGGTTCCCAGGGCCAGCAGCCGACCCAGGGTTATCCGAGGTACGCCGGTTCCGCCGCGCCCACCGCGGGCCAGCAGTCCCCGCTCTCCAGCCAGCAACTGCAGGATCTGTACAACGCACCCTCCGCCGGTCCGGTCCAGACCGGCCGGATGACCTACGACGACGTCATCGTCAAGACGCTGGGAACGCTTGCCCTGGTGCTGGTCGGCGGAGCCGTCGGCTGGATCTTCCCGGTCCTCACCCTGCCGGGCGTGCTGGTGGGCCTGGTCCTGGGGTTGGTCAACTCCTTTAAGCGGGAACCCTCACCGGCCCTGATCTTGGCCTATGCTGCGGCCGAAGGAGTGTTCCTCGGCGGGCTGTCCTCCGTGCTCGAGAGGCTCTACCCGGGCATCGTGGTCCAGGCCGTGATCGGCTCGCTCTCCGTTTTCGCCGTGACGCTGCTGCTGTTCAAGAGCGGCAAGGTCCGGGCAACGCCCAAGATGACCAAGTTCTTCCTGATCGCCCTGGGCGGTTACTTTGTGTTCTCGCTGATCAACTTCGGCCTGATGATCTTCAACGTCACCAACAGTCCCTGGGGCGTCCGCAGCATCAACATCCCCGGGACGCACATCCCGTTCGGCGTCGTCTTGGGCCTGCTGGCGGTGGGTCTGGCCGCGTTCTCGCTGATCATGGACTTCACCTCCATCCAGCGCGGTGTAGAGAATGGCATTCCGGCCAGGTACTCCTGGACGGCGGCCTTTGGCCTGACCGTCACCCTGGTCTGGCTCTATGTGGAAATCCTCCGGATGCTCGCCATCCTGCGGGGAAATAACTAGCAACTACAGCGAGCCGTTACGCTAAAAGGGGGCAGACAATGTTCGGCATGGGACCTGTGGGCGGCGTCATTGGAATCTTCTACGTCCTGATCATGCTGGTTGTTGCGGTGGCCGTGGTCTGGGTTGCCGTGCTTCTCATCCAGTTCCTGACGCTCAGGATCCGCCTGCTGCAGGCGGAGGTGGGGCGTACGCACCAGTTCCCGGACACACAGCAGCAGGCGCCGTCCAATTGGGGCTACCCGGGTGGCGGAGGGGCGGCCGGCTATTCTGACCGGGGTCAGGGCTTCCCGGACCGGGGACCGGTTGGCCCCACGGACCGGGGACCGGTTGGCCCCACGGACCGCGGACCCGGCTACCCCGAGCCGGGCCCCGGCTATCAGGACCGCGGGCCCGCAGGCAGCTGAGCGGACCCCACTTCCAGCCAGGCGGTCACATTCTGACCCGCAACGCCCGGCCGTAGCTCTCCGGCTCGTCCCGGGTTGCGGCCGACACGGCGAGGTGGCGGCGGCTGATGCGCCGGGCGAAATAACCGGCGTAGGGCAGCACTATGACGGTGTCCAGACCGCTCTCCCAAGCCGGGATCAAGTCCAGCAAACTCCAACGTTCCGCGTCCGTCGGGATACGCGCGCCCAGATGCTGGTCCCAGCTGTTAAAAGCTGCGAGATCCAGCCCTTCCCAGCCATATTCCGCGCTCCAGAGCGGAGGAATGAGGGGATGCAGGTCCTGCCCCGGTCTGGAGACGTCCCGGATCATCTCGGGAGTTGGGAGCTCGCTCGGGCTAGGATCCCTGAATTCGTACCAGTCCCACGCCCGTCTCCAGGCAATTCGCCAGCGGTCCTCCCACTGGGTGACGCTGGCTGAATCCGGCAGTGTGGACGATCCAGGATCCGGAGACGGCCGGAGTTCGGATATGTCCGCGTCAGCGGCAATGGACCAAGCGTGCCGGATGAACAAGAGCATGTTCAGGGCCAGGGGATGGTCCTCAATCCGGATCACCATGTCATGCGGCCATGGGTTCCCCCATATCGGTCGGCTCGAACGCATGCCGCTTCCCCCTTCTCCCAACCACTACGGCCACGAGGCCGGGTAGTATCAGCTGAGCCGTTCCAGCACCAGCGCCATGCCCTGACCACCGCCGACACATAGGGTCGCAAGCCCCAGCGAGCGGTCCGTCGTCGTCAATCCGTTCAGCAGCGTGGTCACCATCCGAACACCGGTCATGCCGAACGGATGTCCGAGCGCGATGGCGCCGCCGTGGACGTTCAGCTTCTCCGGGTCGATGCCCAACGCGCGGGCGCTGGCGATGACTTGGACCGCAAAGGC
>JBBRKU010000176.1:0-5256 GCA_038231735.1 Actinomycetales bacterium
CAAGGAACAGAAGATCCTCATCTCCCACGGCAGCGCCTTTAATTGGATCAACCCGGACCACTTCAGACTGGTCACGCTGCCCAACGTCAAGGACCTGGAAGAAGCCCTCGGCCGCATCGCAGAGTTCCTCAGGCACTACCGGCCCTAGCCTGCGGGCGCCCAAAAGCTGATCCAACCGCATCTTCGATGTTGTACGTTTGGAACGTCCGCTCCGGAGCGGGACGAATGCCGGCAGCAGGGCCCCGATGAAAGGTGCAGCATGGCCAAGACGCATGGATTCCAGACGAGCCCCGTCGAGCTGCTGGAGGTTGGGCCGGATTTCCAGCTATCCGCCGCGGACACTGATTCCGCACCCGGCTTCGGCGGCAAGAAGCGCGACGCCGTGCGGGTGCTGGCCGAGCGGGCGCGCAGGCTGGCGGTACTGCAGGAACAGCTTTTTGCCGACGGCAAGTTCGGCGGGAACAAATCGCTACTCCTGGTCCTGCAGGCCATGGACACGGCGGGCAAGGGCGGCATCGTTGGCCACGTCGTCGGGTCCGTGGATCCCCAAGGCGTGCAGCTGAAGGCGTTCAAGGCCCCCACGGATAAGGAGAAAGGCCACGACTTCCTATGGCGGATCCAGAAGGAAATTCCCCGCGCCGGCATGTTCGGGGTGTTTGACCGGTCGCACTCCGAGGATGTCCTGAGCCACCGGGTGCACAAGGGGGCCACGCCGAAGGAACTGGACCGACGCTACCAGGCCATCAACGAGTTCGAGGCGGAACTGGGCAAAAACGGCACCACAATCATCAAGGTGATGCTCAATATCAGTCCGGAGGCGCAGAAGGAACGGCTCACGGCCCGGCTGGCAGACCCGCATAAACACTGGAAGTACAGTTCCGGGGATCTGGACGAACGCGCCTTCTGGCCGCAGTACATGGAGGCCTACCAGACCGCCTTTGAGCGCACCAGCACCGATGCGGCGCCGTGGTATGTGGTTCCGGCGGACAAGAAGTGGTATGCCCGGCTGGCTGTCCAGGAGATTGTGGTGGGCGCCCTGGAACGAATGGACCTGCAATGGCCCAAGGGCGACTTCGACCTTGCCGAGGAACGCCGCAAGGTCGCCGCGTCCTAGCCGGCTTCGCCGTTGCCCGGTTTCGTCCGTGCCGGCCCTAGCCGGCTTCGCCCTTGCGGGCCGCGGCCAGCCGCGCCCTGGCACCTTCCAGCCATTCCTCGCACCGCTTGGCGAGGGCTTCGCCGCGCTCCCACAGGGCAAGTGACTCTTCCAGGCTGGCTCCGCCGGCCTCAAGCTGGCTGACCACGTTCACCAGTTCCTCGCGGGCCTGTTCGTAACTCAGTGCCGCGACGTCCGCATTAGGTGCGGTAGTGGCTTCATTGTTCATCTTCATCCGTCCCTGAGGTTTCCGGCTGTTTGGGGTTGCCTGGCCTTGATTGCCGCAGATCGGGGCCGGCTGCCGCCTGTGTCGAGGCCGCGGTGAATTCTCCCTCGGCCACGCGCACCCGCAGCCTTGTCCCTTCGGGTGCCTGCTCCGGAGCCGTGACCACTGATCCGCCGTGAAGCTGCACCACGGCGTAGCCCCGGTCCAGCGTCTTCTGCGGAGACAAGGCCCGGACCTGGGCGCGCAGATGGGAAATCCGGTCCGTGTCCCGTGCCAGCGCTGAGCCGACGGCCGAAAAACCGCGGCTCTGCAGCCGGGCAACGTCTTCTTCGCGCACCAGGATCATGCCCTCCGGGTTGGCCAATACCGGCCGGGAACGCAGGTGTTTCAGGCGGTCAGCCTCCCGGTCCACCAGCGAATGGACGCCACGGTTGAGGTGTGCTCTGGCCTGCTGGACGCGGGCAAGTTCCTCGATCACATCGGGCACAATCCTCTTCGCGGCATCGGTGGGCGTCGACGCCCGCATGTCGGCCACCTCATCGAGCAAGGGCCTGTCAGCCTCATGCCCGATCGCACTGACCACCGGAGTGCTGGCGGCCGCGACCGCCCGGATCAGGCGCTCATGGCTGAACGGCAGCAGATCCTCCAACGACCCGCCGCCACGGGCGATGACGATGACGTCAACCTCCGGATGGGCGTCCAGCTCGGTCAGGGCGGCGGTCACCTGGGCCACCGCACTCACGCCCTGGACGGCCACCTCGCGCACCTCGAACTGCACGGCGGGCCAGCGCAGGGAGGTATTCCGGAGGACATCTTTCATGGCATCGGAATTGCGTCCGGTGATCAGGCCGATGCGGTGCGGCAGCAGGGGAAGCCGTTTCTTCCGGCTGGCGGCAAACAGGCCCTCCGCGGCAAGTGCGTGGCGGAGCAGCTCGATCCTGGCCAGCAGATCGCCCAGGCCCACCGGCCGGATGTCCCGGCTCTGCATGGAAAGCCGACCGGACTTGATCCAGAAGTCCGGCTTCAACTGGGCCACCACGCGGGAGCCGCGCTCCAGGGGTGAGGCCATCGCCGCTATGGCTGAGGCGAAAACCGTTACGCTCAGCGATACTTCCGCGTCGATGTCCCGCAAGGTCAGGTAGCAGATGTTCGCCCTGCGGGTGAGCTCGATGATCTGGCCCTCGACCCAAACCGCGGGAGCCCGCTCTATGTGGGTCTTGAGCTTTTCGGACAGCAGGTGCAGCGGCCAGGGGTTCTCGGCACTGGTTTCGCCGGCCGTTGCAGGGAGGGTCAGTTGCGCAGGCGCCGCGGATGCGAAGGACCCGTCGGTGCTCTCCGGAAAGAGGATGTCCTCGCTCACGGGCAATACCTCCTGGTTCGGTCGGGGCCAGCGGATGGCCGGAATGCTGATGCGTGCGGGCGTCCCGGACGCCCGTTCCACTCTAGCTACATCATGCCGCACGGCACCGACACGAAGGCTGGGCACACCGCCCAGCACCAGAAGACCCTTGAGGCCTCCCGACCCTACTTGGCCCCTACTTGGCCCCTACTTGGCCGTCATTCCGCGGAATGCTTCCTGGCTTCCTGCTGGTGTTTCTGGAGCTTTTCCTCCGCGTCCCGGCGCCGCCTGGCCGCAGCCTGCAGCAGCTGGCTGGCGGACGTCCCCCGGAAAGTCTCGCGCTCAACCCTTTCGCGCTCCGCCCGGTCATGTTCGGCTTTGACCTTTGCGGCGGCCTTCGCCTGGGCAGAATCCGCTGCCTCCGGTTCCAATTCTTGGCTCATGCACACATGGTCCCACAGCCCGCTGTACGTCGGAAGGCCAGGGCCGCCCGGTTCCAATCTGGCAAATGCGCGGTTCACAGACCCAGCCGCTACAGTTGTGCCAGCTAAGACCTATTGGGAGATTGATGCGTAGTTTTTTCGCAGCCATCGCGGCATTGCTCGCGCTTTTGCTGGCAGGGGTGGCTGTCCCGGCTATCTGGGCGGACCGCAATATTGTGCAGGAGTCCGGATTTGTGGCGATGGCCTCGCCGCTGGGCTCGGACCCGAAATTCCAGGCGGCTCTTACGGCGGCCGCATCCAAGACGGTGTCCGCACAGCTGAACGTCAACCCGGCACTGCTGCAGATTGTCCAGCCTATCTTGGACGCCGCGACAAAGTCCCTGACGACCGATCCGGGCTACCCGGCAGCGTGGACGGAGACGCTTCGCCGCAGCCATCGGCTCACCGTGACGGACGCCGGACAAGCCGCCGGGGACCAGTCCGGCCTCACCTTGGATGTTGCGCCGCTGCTCGATCTCGTCGTTAAAAAGGTGACTGCCGGCGTGGGCGCTCCCGTCTCCGCTCCGCCGCAGGTGCTGATCAGCGTGGGCCGGGCGGACCAGCGCGCGGCCATCGTCAAGCTGGCCACCTACGCCCCGCTGGGGTATTGGGGCGCCGGGGCCGCGGCGCTGGCCCTCCTGCTGGCCCTGGTGATAGCACGACGGCGGTCCACCACCCTTTTGCTCGTCGGCCTGGGGCTGGCGGCGTTGGCCGGTGCCTGGAAACTGGGCATGGACCAGCTGGCCAAAAACGTCCTGGACAGCGCCAGCGGCAATGCGGTGGCCGACCTGTTCAAGCAGCAGTTCGTCGCAGCCTCGAGTGCGAGCTTCGGCTGGTGGATCATCGTGGCTCTGGTGGTGGCCGGAGTCATGGTCGTTGTTGGGGGACTGGGCCGGATCTTCGCCCGTAGCTGACAGGACGGGTTTCCGGGCAGCCCTAATGGGCCAGCCCTTAGAATGGAACCATGACCAGTACCGCAGTTTCTGTGCCCATGCCTGCCGTTCCGCGCAAGCGGCGGTCGCCGGCTGAGGTGGCGGCGGCGGCTCCGGTCAACGGACCCAAGAAGGTTCTGCTGGCCGCGCCGCGCGGCTACTGCGCCGGGGTGGACCGGGCCGTGATCGCGGTCGAGAAGGCGCTGGAACACTACGGCCCACCGGTCTATGTCCGCAAGCAGATCGTGCACAACGTGCACGTCGTCAGCTCGCTGGAGGCCAAGGGCGCCATCTTCGTTGAGGAAAACGACGAGGTGCCCGAGGGTGCCCTGGTCATCTTCTCCGCGCACGGCGTCTCGCCCGCCGTCGTCCGGTCCGCCGCGGACCGTGGCCTGCGCACCATCGACGCAACCTGCCCGCTGGTCACAAAGGTGCACCGCGAGGCGGTCCGCTTCGCCAATGACGATTTCGACATCCTGCTGATCGGGCACGAGGGTCACGAGGAAGTTGAGGGAACCTCTGGAGAGGCGCCCGAACACATCCAGATCGTGAACGGACCCCACGAGGTGGACAAGGTCACGGTGCGGGATCCCGAGAGGGTAATCTGGCTGTCGCAGACCACACTCAGCGTCGATGAAACCATGGAAACGGTCCGGCTGCTCAAGGAGAAGTTCCCCACCCTGCAGGATCCGCCCAGCGACGACATCTGCTACGCCACCACCAACCGCCAGGTCGCGATCAAGAAGATCGCACCCAGCGCGGACCTGGTGATCGTCGTCGGCTCCGCGAATTCCTCCAATTCAGTCCGGCTGGTTGAGGTGGCGCTGGAATACGGTGCCAAGGCCTCCTACCGGGTGGACTTCGCCAACCAGGTGGACGAAACCTGGTTTGAAGGCGTGGCAACCGTCGGCGTGACCAGCGGCGCGTCGGTGCCGGAAATCCTGGTCCAGGACGTGCTCGGCCTGCTGGCCGACTATGGCTATGCGGATGTGGAGGAAGTGGTGACGGCGGAGGAAGACCTGCTCTTTTCTCTGCCGAAGGAGCTGCGCGCCACGCTCAAGCAAGCCGGCGATACCAGCCGCGCCCTGGGCGGCCGCGGCCACCGTGCGGCTTCCTGACCGGAC
>JBBRKU010000177.1:0-5250 GCA_038231735.1 Actinomycetales bacterium
CGTCGCCGCACTGCTCGTTCTCCTCTACGCCCAAAACGCTGCCAAGATCAGCCGACTGACCCTTGAGCACATTGAGGCCACTGACGGTGAAGTCCGGATCCGGCTCGGCCGGGAGCCCATCGTATTGCCCGCGCCACTTGACGGCCTCGTCCTCAAGCTCGTCGCGTCCCGCCGGGGACACGCCGTACTCGGCGACCAGGGAATCTCGCCGTGGCTCTTTCCCGGTGGACAACCCGGACGACCTATGAGTGCCTCCCATCTGGCCAAGCGTCTGCGCCAACTCGGGCTGCGCAGCGGCGAAGCCCGATCAACCGCGCTCTTCCAGCTCGCCACCGAACTTCCCGCAGCCCTGCTCACCCGGCTCCTCGGCATCCACATCAGCGTCGCCGTCACCTGGCAACGAGCCAGCAGCGGGGACTGGACCAGCTATGCCGCCGACTACAGCCGACGCCCACCCGGGACGGTTGAAACCAGCGCCGTGGCACCTCCACGCGAGAGGCATTCCGAGGGTTCCAATATCTGACTCCGCCAGTAGGATTCCACACACCCGAAGCTGCCCTCGCGCTGATAATGCTCGCCTGCGGACCGGTGGAGATCAAGCTCCCATACCAGAAATAACGGCACCCACATTCACGTCAGGAGAGCCCTTTAAACAAGCAGGTGTCTTTAAACAAGCAGGTGTCTTTAAACAAGTCAAAGACTGGATGGCTAGCGTGGACCGGTGGTGCATCGGGTGTTAACTGGGAGCGTGAACTCCCAACCGGTAACACGCGCGCAGAGGCTCGTCCTGTGGATCGCGATTCTCGCGTCCTTTGTGTCTTTTCTTGACAGCAGCGTCATCAACGTGGCCCTGCCGGCCATTGCCCGTGAATTGGGCGGTGGGCTGACAACGCAGCAATGGGTTGTCGACGCCTACCTGATCACCCTTGGTTCACTGATCCTGCTCGCCGGGTCGCTCTCCGACGTACTCGGACGCATCGTCATCCTCCGCATCGGCCTGGCGGGGTTCGGCGTGACGTCGTTGATCTGTGCGTTCGCCCCGACCGCGGAGGTGCTGATCTTTGCCCGGGCACTTCAGGGGGTCGCGGGGGCGCTCCTTGTGCCAAGTTCCCTGGCTCTCATCACGTCAAAGTTCGATGGGGCCGCCCGTGCGAAGGCCATCGGCCAGTGGACTGCCGGCACGACCGTGGCTTTCATCGCGGGCCCCGTTCTGGGCGGGGTGCTCGTCGATTCTCTGGGGTGGCGTTGGGTGTTCGGCATCAATGTTTTGCCGATTGCCGTGACGATGTACCTGCTCGGCGTGCTGCCCTTTGGGGACGTGCGGGAAGAAGGCGTGCGCATTGACTACCCCGGCGCTGTGCTGTGTGTTCTCGGGTTGGGCGGCCCCGTGTACGCCCTGATCGAACAAGGGAATTTCGGGTGGGGGAGTCCACTTATTCTGTTGCCGTTCATCCTCGGTGTTCTGTGCTTGGCCGGGTTCCTTTGGCGGCAGAAAGCCGCGAAACAGCCGCTGATGCCGCTCAGCCTCTTCGCCGTGCGGAATTTTGGGGTCGGGAACGTGGCGACGACCTTTATCTATGCCGCATTGTCGATCGGTGGATTCGTCGTCGTGCTTTTCCTGCAGCAGGTCGCAGGGTTCCCGGCGACATTGGCTGCCCTCGCTCTCCTGCCGGTCAGCGCACTCAACATCTTGCTCTCGTCCTGGTTCGGGTCGCTCGCCGGGCGGTTCGGACCGCGGTGGTTTATGGCCTTGGGCCCGACACTTGGAGGAATCGGCTACCTCTTGATGCTCGCCTCACAGAGACCCATCGAGTATTGGAGCCAACTGCTGCCCGGCGTCGTGCTGTTCGGGGTCGGGCTTTCGGCAACAGTCGCACCGCTCACCGCCGCTATTCTCGGCTCGATCTCGGAACAGCAATCAGGAATCGGCTCAGCCGTGAACAACGCTGTCAGCCGGGTTGCCGGCCTGGTAGGTATCGCGCTGGTCGGACTCGTCGTCGGTGGGAAACTTGACCTGGACGGATTTCACCGCGTGTTGATAGTGACGGCGGTGCTGCTGATCATCGGTGGTTTAGTTTCGGCCGTTGGCATTCAGAATCCGGCCAGGAGATCCGCCGTTGAGCCGGGCCAGGGTGCTCGCGGCTAGGTGCCGACTGGAAAGAGCGCGCTGACAAGGCCGAACAGGTCCTTGGGGTCATCCGGGTTCGCGACAAGGTCGATGTCCGTGTAGAAGTCCGATCCGTCGACCGCATCGCGGACGTAGCGCAGAGCAGAAAAGTCCTCGATGGCGAAGCCGACCGAATCGAAGATCGTGATCTGTTGGTCGGATGTACGTCCAGGCGCCTGGACGGCGAGGACCTGCCAGAATTCGGTTACCGGAAATTCGGCGGGCATCTGCTGGATCTCGCCTTCAATCCGCGTTTGCACGGCGTACTCCACAAAAACGTCGCCAAGGCCCAGTATCGCGGCGTCCAGTTCGGTCTTTCCGGGGCAGTCCCCGCCGATGGCGTTGATGTGGACGCCGGGAGCGACGAGGTCCGCGGTGAGGATGGTGGCCTGCGTTTTATCCGCGGTGCAGGTGGTGATGACGTCTGCTCCGTGGACGGCATCGGCTGCGGACGAGGCAGCGGTAATCTGGAAACCCAGCGGCGCCAGGTTGCGGATGAACTTGGCCATCGCCGCCGGATCGGTGTCCCAGACTTTGAGGTTGTTGATGCCCAGGGCGCCACGGAAGGCCAGGGCCTGGAACTCGGACTGGCTGCCGGTTCCGATCATTGCCATCCGGCGCGAGTCGGTGCGGGCGAGCTTCTTCGCCACAATGGCGGAGCTTGCTGCGGTCCGCTATGCGGTCAGCACGGTCATCTCGGTGAGGAAGGTCGGATAGCCGTTATGAACGTCGGCTAGGACGCCGAAGGCCGTGACCGTCTGGTATCCGCGGGCAGGATTGGACGGATGCCCGTTTACGTACTTGAAGCCGTAGGTTTCGTGGTCGCCCGTGGGCATGAGCTCAATGACGCCGAAGGGAGTGTGGCTGGCGATGCGGGGTGTCTTGTCAAAGTGTTCCCAGCGGCGGAAGTCGTCCTCGAGGTAACCGATCATATCGGCGATGATGCACTCCGCCCCTCGGCCAGCCACCCAGCGCACCATGTTGTGGACATCCACAAAGCGCGTCATCTGCGCCCCCTTTTTCTGTTGTTGATAGGACCTGCCACAACAGTAGGCTTCGGCGATATGCATCCTCAATTGGCAGAAGGCATCCCTTTCGTCCAAAGGATGCACAAAATGATTACGTCCGCGATACATTAAGTACATGGCTGTCCTTACCGAACTTGACCGTCAACTCCTGTCGGCCTTACGCGAGGACGGCAGGGCCTCCGTGGCCAGCCTCGCCCGGAAGCTGGGCGTTGCACGGGCAACGGTGAACAGCCGGCTCGAGCGCCTTGTCTCCACCGGAACTATTGTGGGTTTTTCGGCCAGGGTGCGGGATGAGGTTGACCCTCTCACGATCCGGGCCATTGCCCTGATAGCGGTTGAGGGTAGGACGACCGACAGGGTCATCCGCCAGCTCCGGGGATTTCCCGAGATCCGGGCGCTGCACACCACCAACGGCGGGTGGGATCTGGTCGCCGAACTGCGCACCGAAAGCCTCAGCGACTTCGATCAGGTGCTGGGGAGGATCCGGGGTATCGAAGGCGTGGTCAACAGCGAGACGAGCCTTTTGCTGAGCTCGGTCCTGCGGTAGCCGTCGGGCTGCCGCTACCACGCGACTGCCGCCCCGGCGGGCTTGGGGCCACAGTTGGCTCACGGGACGGCGGCCAGCCGGACCGCGAGGATGCGGTCGTCACCCGGGCGCGGGTTGCCGCGGCCATCGGTGTTGTTCGTCAGGACCCAGAGACCGCCGTCGGCCGTGAGGTGCACATCCCGCAGCCGCCCGAACTGCCCGGTCAGGTAGGCAGCGGCGGAGGCCGTGGTGCCGTCCGCGCTGGGCTGGATGACCCACAGCCGCTGGCCGCGCAGGGCGGCCATGTAGATGGTGGTGCCGCGGATGGCGATGCCGCTGGGGCTGGCATCGGCGACCGGCCACTGCAGGACGGGGTTGGTGAATTTCTTGTCCGCGCCGGCATCGATGCCTTCCACCGTGGGCCAGCCGTAGTTGCGGCCAGGCTGGATGAGGTTCAGCTCGTCCCAGGTGTTCTGGCCGAATTCGGAGGCCCACAGTCTGCCGCTGCTGTCCCAGGCCAGGCCCTGCGGGTTGCGGTGGCCCAGGGTGTAGACCGGGCTGCCCGGGAACGGATTGTCGGCCGGGATGCCGCCGTCGGGCGTCAGCCGGAGGATCTTTCCGGACAGCGACTTCGGGTTCTGCGCCTCCTGGCCGTTTCCCGCATCCCCGGCGGTGGCATAGAGCATGCCGTCCGGGCCGAACGCGATCCGGCCGCCGTTGTGGTTGCCGGCCTTGGCAATGCCCGGCAGGATCAATGATGACGGGCCCAAGGTGTAGGAGCCAGCGGACCCGTTGAGCTGGAAGCGCACTATCCGGTTATCGCCGGCGGCGGTGAAGTAGGCGTACAGGTACAGGCACTGTCCCGTGCCGGTCGGGTTCCTGCACGTCGTCTGCAGCGACGCGAGTCCCAACAACCCACCCTCACCGCCGGGGACGACGCCGTCGACCCTGCCCACCACCCGCGTGGCGCCGTCGGCGACCACCTCCCGGACCAGCGCGGAACTCCGTTCGCTGACCAGGAACGTCCCGTCCGGCAAGGTCACCAGGGACCAGGGGGAGTTCAGCCCGGTCACGACGTCGGAGGGCGGCCCGTCCGGGACCATGACCCCAGCGCGCAACTGCGCCTCCTGCCCCGGCAGGGGTGCCGGAGCCGACGACGGCGTGCACGCAGCGAGCAGCAGGGCCAGCAGGGCGGCCACCGGCAACGCCCGCCTGCGGAGCTTGGGCTCCGCCAGTCCGTTCGCCGCGAGGGTGCTCACGCGCTGAGCCTACGCCGGGAGACCCGGCCGGTCCATCAGGACCCCTTGGTGGACCGCATCCGTCCATGAATCAGCCCAAGGCCGGTGGCGGCGAACGCCGAAGTCTTGGGCGCCCGAGTCCCTAAGCCATCGCCGCAGCGTGGTATTGCCGACCGATGACGGACTGGAAGTCTGGACAGGGCTCGGCCGAAGCGGCCGGGCGCCACTGGGGCCGCGATCCGGAGAGTACCCAGGCGGCCTGGGCTGCCGCGCCGAGGGCCACGTATTCGC
>JBBRKU010000178.1:0-5244 GCA_038231735.1 Actinomycetales bacterium
CACCACCTCACTCGAGCTGCCGGCGGACGCCGCGGAGCTGCTCGATGACCAGCAGCTGACCCAGGAAACGTTCGTCATGTGGGACCTGATCCACGACCGCACGCACATGCGCGGCGACCTGCCCTTTGATCCGTTCATGATAAAGCAGCGGATGCCCTTCTTCCTGTACTCCCTGGAGGAGTTGCGCTGCGACCTCACCGCCTTCGGCGAGTCAGTGAAGGTGGAGCACGACGACGACGCCTCCCCCGAGGCGCGCCGGCACGCCAAACTGGTCCAGTACGCGGTGATCTTCGACCGCATCTTCCGCTTTGCCATCACCGGCAATCGGGTGCGCAACTACGACGGTCTGGGCGGCCAGCTGCTTTTCGCCTGGATGCACCAGCACCACGTATTGCACTGGACGGACACCAAGCTCACCATCGACTGGGCCGAGGTCGCCGGCGTCGTGATCGCCTTGGGCACCAAGATCGAAGAGCTGTACTGGCGCTCGATCGACCGGCCCAAGACGGCCCACTGGCTGGCCGCCTACGAGCTGGTTTCGGCCACCGTCACGCCGAACCCGGCGTCCGTTTGGGCCAAGGGACCGGACGCGCTGCCGCTCGATGGTGCGCCCCGCGGCCTGACCGACCAGGTGCTCGATGACGAGTTCCCGCTGTCCATGTTCTACGAGGCCCTGGAAAAGAAGATGCGGACCGTCATCGAGTCCACCGCGGGCATCACAGGGGAGCTCCCCGAATCCCGCATGGCAAGTGCCAGCGCAGCGGCATAAGTGGCTACTGTTGGAGCTGTGACGGAAACCCAGGACACAGGGAAGCTGAACGTACTCATCGCCGGGGGCAGCAGCGCGGCCGGCATCGCCACCGCGCGCGCCCTGGCGGACGACGGTTGCCGCGTGCTCTCCGTGGGCTCCGATCCCGACCGGATCGCCGCCGCGATTGCCGGCATCCCCGGAGCCTCCGGGCTGGTCTGCAATCTGGCGGATCCGGCCGACGTCGAGGCGCTGGCGGCCCGGGTCCACGGCGAATTCGGTCCCGTTGACGGGCTGATCCACCTGGTGGGCGGCTGGCGCGGCGGCAAGGGCATCGCCGGGCAAAGCGACGAGGACTGGGATTTCCTGCAGCGCAACGTCATCACCACGCTGCGCAACACCAGCCGCACGTTCTATCCGGACCTGGTGGCCTCCCCTGCGGGCCGGCTGGCCATCGTGTCCTCCACCTCGGTGAACCGGCCGACGGCGGGCAACGCCAACTACGCGGCGGCGAAGGCCGCTGCCGAGGCATGGGTCCAGGCCATCGCCGACGGCTTCGCCGTCGACGAAAGCCAGGGCGCCGCCGTCGTACTGGCCGTCAAGGCGCTGGTGGACGAGGGCATGCGGGCGGCCGCACCACAGCGTACCTTCCCCGGATTCACCGATGTAAAATTGCTGGCCGAGGAGATATCGGCCCTCTTCACCCAACCGGCTGCCGGGCTCAACGGCATCCGCAAAATCCTCTAGAAAAGGCACCACTCCCCGTGACAGAGACCGTGAACAGCCATATTTCCCCCGCCCGTCTGCACGACCCGAATGTGCGCGGCTTTGCCTCGGACAACTATTCCGGCGTCCATCCGGAGGTGCTCGCCGCGCTGGCGCAGGCCAACGAGGGGCACCAGGTGTCCTACGGCGAGGACGTCTACACGGAACGGCTGCAGCAGGTCATGGCCGGCCACTTCGGCCCAGGGGTGGAGGTCTTCCCGGTCTTCAACGGCACCGGCGCGAATGTGCTGAGCCTGCAGTCACTGCTGCCGCGCTGGGGCGCCGTCGTGTGCGCCCAGAGCGCCCACATCAATCTGGATGAGAACGGCGCTCCCGAGCGCGTCGGCGGGATGAAGCTGCTGGCCGTGCCGGCACCGGAGGGGAAGCTGACCCCGGAGCTGATCGACCGCGAGGCCTGGGGCTGGGGCGACGAGCACCGCGCACAGCCGCTGGCGGTTTCCATTACCCAGACCACCGAGCTTGGCACCTGCTACACGCCCGAGGAGGTGCGCACCATTGCCGACCACGTGCACGCCAAGGGCATGAAACTGCACATGGACGGCGCCCGGCTGGCCAACGCCGCGGCGCACCTGGGGCAGCCGCTGCGCGCCTTCACTTCCGACGCCGGCGTTGATGTGCTCTCCTTCGGCGGCACAAAGAACGGCCTGCTCTACGGCGAGGCCGTGGTCTCCGTGAACCCGCAGGCCACCCCGGGGCTGCCGTACCTGCGCAAGATGAACATGCAGCTGGCCTCCAAGATGCGCTTCATTTCCGCGCAGTTCATCGCACTGCTGGAGGGCGACCTGTGGCTGCGCTCGGCCAAGCAGGCCAACGCCATGGCCACCCGGCTGCGCGAGGCCGTGGACCAGATCGACGGCGTGCAGCCCACGCAGGCGACACAGTCCAACGGCGTCTTTGCCATCCTGCCGGAGGGTACCGCGGACAGGCTGCGCGAATCCTTCCGCTTCTACGACTGGAACGAGGCCGCCCGCGAAGTGCGCTGGATGTGCTCCTTCGACACCACGGAGGCGGACATCGATGCCTTCGTCGGCGCCATCCGCCGCGAACTGGCCTGATCCCGGATCCGGCGCGCCTGCCGGTGATTTTCCCCACGCGGGCATATTCTGCGAGGGTGAGCGCGCTAGCACAGGTTCCCTCAGATTTCCTGACCGCCCTGGGAACCCTCCGTAAAGCCCAATGTCGCAGTGAACTGCGCCTTGAAGAACTTCCTGCCCCGTCCCGGCTGGCACCCTATGCCGTGGCTCTGGGTGCCGAGGTCATCGGCAACACCGGCGCAAGACCAGTGCACGGTCCGGCCATGATGGCCGCCGCCCGCATCGAGCCAGCGGAACTGGCGACCGGCCGCTTCATCCTGCTGCACGATCCGGACGGCTCACCGCTGTGGGACGGCACCTTCCGCGTCGTCACCTACATCCGTGCCCAGCTTGAGGCGGACATCGGCAACGATGCGATGCTCGGTTCCGTGGCCTGGACCTGGCTGGTCGAGGCACTGGAAACCCATAACGCGCCGTATCGCGCCGCCGGGGGCACGGCTACGCGCATCCTGTCGGAAAGTTATGGAACGCTCTCCGACCGCCAGGACTCGATCGACATTGAGCTCAGGGCCTCCTGGACCCCCGCCTCGGCCGACGTCCGCTCGCATCTTGAAGCCTGGTCGGACATGGTCTGCACCTTCGCCGGCCTGCCGCCCCTCCCCGACGGCGTCAGCGCCCTGCCCCGCAGGCGCCGGAACTGACACGGACCCGCAACGCCGGCACAGCACCATTGCTGACGGCCGTCCGGGCACCGCAGACGGTGCTCGGTAGACTGGAGGCATCATGACGACGCCACATACCGAAAAGCGCACGCGGGCGCGCACCCCCAGATCTGCACAACCAGCCACCCCTGATACGGCCTCGTCCGGACCGGACTCAGGACCCGACGGCGAGGAAGCCGGCTCTGCTACCGGCCCTGCCGAGTCCGCGGCGATCCTGCAGGCCGAGCTTGGCCTGGACCTCTCCGCGCTTCCCGAGATCGTCGAACTGGACACCCCGCGTGAGGGCGTACCGCTGGTGATCTCCACGCCCGAAGGCCTGGAACGGGCGGCAGCCGCGCTGGCGGCCGGAACCGGGCCCGCCGCCGTCGACGCCGAGCGCGCCTCCGGGTTCCGCTACGGCCAGCGCGCCTTCCTGGTGCAGATCCGGCGCGACGGGGCCGGGACGTGGCTGATCGACCCGGAGCCGTTTGAGGATCTGGTCATCGTGAACGAGGCCCTGCGCGGCGCGGAGTGGATCCTGCACGCCGCCAGCCAGGACCTGCCGTGCCTGCTGGAACTTGGCATGTGGCCGGACAGACTCTTCGACACGGAACTTGCCGCCCGGCTGGCAGGTCTGCCCCGCGTAGGTCTGGCGGCCGTGATCGAGCAGCTGCTCGGCTTTGGCCTGGCGAAGGAACATTCCGCTGCCGACTGGTCCACCCGCCCGTTGCCGGAGCCGTGGCTGCGCTACGCCGCACTCGACGTCGAAGTCCTGACCGAGCTGCGTGAGGAACTCATCGAGATCCTGAAGGCCGACGGCAAACTCGGCATTGCCGAGCAGGAATTTTCGGCGATCCTGGCCGCGGGCGTGGCCGGCCCCCGGGTGGATGCCTGGCGCCGCACCTCCGGAGTGAACCAGCTGCGCGACCGCCGGCAGCTGGCCGCGGTCCGCGAACTGTGGACGGAACGCGACCAACTGGCGCAGAAACGCGATGTTGCCCCCGGACGGCTGATCCCGGATTCGGCGCTCATTGCTGCGGCAAAAGCCATGCCCACCACGGTCCCGCAGCTGCTCTCGGTGCCAGGTTTCCACGGCCGCGCGGCCAAGCGGGAGGCCCCGCGGTGGCTCCGGGCCATCGCCGAAGCCCGCCAACTGACGGACCTGCCGCCGCTGCATCTGGCCAGCAATGCACCGCCGCCGCCGCGGGTCTGGGCGGACCGGGATCCGGCCGCGGCCACCCGTCTGTCCACCGCACGCCCGCGGCTGGCTGCCATCGCGGAGAAACTCAACATGCCGGTGGAGAACCTGCTGACGCCGGACTACCTGCGCCGGCTTGCATGGCGTCCCCCTGCGGAGATTTCGGCCGAGTCGGTCTCCGAGCAGCTGGCCGAGCTGGGCGCGCGCCCCTGGCAGATTGAAAGTATCGTCCCGATGCTGGTGGAGGCCTTCCTGGATCCCGAGCCGCTGCCGCCCAAGTCCGCGTCCGACGGCGGTGCTGCCACCGGCAACGGAGCGGAACGCCAGGACGGCTAGGACCGCGGCGGGGTTTCTGCTCGGCCGCAAGCGGCCTCCTTCGACCACCCAGAACCGGGGGCGATCGCGCCCCGGTGGGCGGCCTCCTTCGGCCATCGGAACGGGCGGCTTGTCAGCTAAGTTACCGACGAGTAACATTGCCGGTAACGCCGTCGGATCCCCCGCTGCCATATGGTAGCGCCGACATCCATGTCTCGATGAGGAGTTACAGGTGAGCCAAAACCGGCAAGTTAGGGACGTAGTTTTCGTTGACGGCGTCCGCACGCCCTTCGGCAAGGCCGGTGAGAAAGGCATCTATGCTGGCACCCGCGCGGACGATCTGGTGGTGAAGTGTATCCGTGAACTGATGCGCCGCAATCCGTCGCTGCCCGCGGATCGGATTGACGACGTCGCCATCGCCGCCACCACCCAGACGGGCGACCAGGGCCTGACCATCGGCCG
>JBBRKU010000179.1:0-5238 GCA_038231735.1 Actinomycetales bacterium
GAGGCGCCCCCCATCGGGTCGGCCCCTATCCGCACTCCGGCATTGCGGATGGCATCAAGGTCCAGCACCGAGGGAAGGTCGTCAACGTAGCCGCTCAAGTAATCGAATTTTCCGGTGCTCTCCGCGGTCAGCGCATCGGCCAGAGGAAGGCGGCGAACCCCTTGGAGACCCTTCTCAAGCAGCTCGTTGGCGCGGTTTGCGATCCAACCTGTGGCGTCCGAGTCCGCCGGGCCGCCGTGGGGAGGGTTGTACTTGAAGCCGCCGTCGCCGGGCGGATTGTGTGAGGGGGTGACGACGATGCCGTCCGCCTGGCCGGCTGTTTCCTCCGGATGCCGTGAGCGGTTGTAGCTCAGGATGGCATGCGAGAGCGCGGGGGTGGGCGTATAGCCGTGCCGGGCGTCAATCAGCACCTGCACGCCGTTGCCCGCCAGCACCTCCAGCGCCGTGTTCTGCGCCGGCTCGCTCAGGGCATGGGTGTCCTTGCCCAGGAACAACGGCCCGGTGATGCCCTGGCCGGCGCGGTACTCCACGATGGCTTGGGTTATGGCGGCAATATGGTCCTCATTAAAGGAGGCTTTGAGGCTGGACCCGCGGTGACCCGAAGTCCCGAAGGCCACCCGCTGTCCGGGGTCGTCGAGGTTGGGCTTGACGTCGTAGTAAGCGTCCAGCAGGGCAGTCAGGTCAACAAGATCCGAAGGAAGGGCAACAGTACCCGCGCGGCTAGCCATTGTTACAGCATGCCAGAGAGTGGAACCGATTGGGAGCGATGGGGCCGGATGTGACTCAACGCAGTGACCGCGGGGCCGCGGTCCCTATTTCCGGGCCCGGTACATCTTCGACGAACTGTTCTACCATGTGAGCAGGACGTCGCGTGAGGGGAGATTGCAGTGTCAGATCAGCCAGGACAGCACGATCCGAACAATCCGGTCCAGCCGGGGCCGTTCAGCCAGCCGCAGGATCCGTCCGGACAGCCGGGTCCGTATGACCAGCCATACGGGCAACCCGGCCAGCCGACAGGCCCCTACTCCCAGCCGGGACCCTATGGCCAGAGCCCGTACGGACAACAGCAGCCTTCCCCCTACGACCAGCAGGCTCCATCTCCCTACGGCGGTTCTCAGTACGGCGGTGCCCAATACGGCGGTTTCCAGTACAGCCAGCCGGGTTACTACGCCGCACCGCAGCCCAAACCCCTAAGCCTGGCCAGCCTGATCCTGGGGATCGCCTCCGTTGTGGGCTTCGGGTTCTTCATCCTGCCGCAGATCGCCGCCATCGTTACCGGCCATATGGCCCTGAAGCGCGAGATGCCGCAAGGCAAGGGCTTTGCGATCGCCGGACTGGTTCTTGGCTACGTGGCATTGCTGTTCGGCGCGATCTTCTGGATCTTGGTCACCGTCTTTGCACTCAACTCCGCAAATTACGGTTACAACTACCGGCAGTAGGCCACCGGGCGGGTGGCGCGCAGGGTTGACTCAGAAACGTGATTGTAGTGCATGCTTTGCTATCACTGCATGCACTGCAATCAAGTTTTCAAGCGGACAGGCCTCAGTGGACAGGCCTTAGTGGACCCCGGCCATCATTCGCTTGATCGGCTTCACGCAGACCACCAGGACCACGCCCAGAACAATCGCCACCCCGCCGATCACGGTGAAGTAGGGAGCGTCGTTCTTCGCGTTGTAGTACCCGGCAAAGACGCCGGATAGTGCGGTTCCGAGGGCGACGGAGAGGAAGAACAGCGCCACCATCTGGGTGTGGAACGCCCTGGGCGCAAGCTTGGTGGCCAGCGAAAGGCCCACCGGGGAGAGCATCAGTTCCGCGATCGTGAACAGGAAAAGAATCCAGACCAGCGCCAGCAGCGGCACCGACTTCATGCCGGACAGCGGGATGAAGCTCAGGTAGGCCAGGCCCATCACCATCAGGGCGATGGCGAACTTGACCGGCGTCGTCGGCTGTCGGGACCCCAGCTTGGTCCACACGGCCGCAAACACGCCCGCGAAGATGATGATGAACACCGGGTTGATGGATTGGACCCAGCTGGGCGGCATTTCCCAGCCCATGAGGTTGCGATCCAGCCGGACATCCGCATAGACGGCCAGCACGGTGAACTGCTGCTGGAACAGGGACCAGAAGGCGGCGCTGGCTATGAACAGCGGGATAAAGGAGAATACGCGGCTGCGTTCCACGTCATGGACTTTAGCGCTGGAGAGGATGACCACGAAGTACCCGATGGTGGCCAGCACCACGAGGCCGACGATGACCCATTTGAGGTTTGCCGCGGTGACCAAGCCGGTCAGCACTGCCAGGACAATAACGACGACGGCGGCCACGGCGATGCCGATAACCATCCCGAGCCGGTTTCGCGGCAGCGGGTTCGCCACGTGGTGCGCCTCTTCCGGCAGATTCTTGCGGGTCAGGGCGTACTGGGTCAGGCCGATGGCCATCCCGACCGCGGCGGCTCCGAAGCCGAAGTGGAAGCCAATGCTGGTCTGCAGCGCACCGGTGATCAGCGGCCCGATCAGGGCACCGATGTTGATGCCCATGTAGAAGATGGAGAAGCCGGCGTCGCGGCGGTCGTCATTCTCGCCGTAAAGGGATCCGACCAGCGATGTTGCGTTCGCCTTTAACCCGCCGGAACCGATGCCGACCATGAGAAGACCGGCGGCCAGACCGACGGCGCCGGGCAGCACGGCCAGCGAAATGTGGCCGCACATGATCAGGATTGCGCTGTAGAAGAGCACCCGCTCCGGACCGAGCACCCTGTCCGCGATCCAGGCGCCGAGGATGGTGGAGAGGTAGACGCCGCCGCCGTAGGCGCCCACGATGCCCAGCGCCACCTTGTCGTCGATGCCCAGTCCGCCCTTGGTGGCGGAATAGTACATGTAATAGGCCAGAATGCCTTGCATTCCATAGAAGGAAAAGCGCTCCCACAGTTCAACACTGAACAGGTTGAGCAGCATCCGCGGCTGGCCGAAAAATGATTTGTCCGTGGACGCTCCGGGCGCCGTCTTGGAGCTATTGGTAGTACTCATTTACCCAATTTTTGCACTTTTGATGCCGTGAGTCACATCCTCCGAAACCGCCTCCACCAGGCGCGTTCCGTGGTAACCCAGCCCGACGCCGTCGTCCGTGCAATGCGTTTCCCCCAGCGTTCCGTCGGCCACCAACCGGTGCACCAGCGGACGGCGCTGGTCCTCCGAATTTTCCAGGTTCGGCATGGGGAACAGATTCAGGTGCGTCAGCGAGAATCCCACGACGCGCGACGCCTCATCCAGCTCATTGTTGAACCAGCGCTGGTCCCCGCTCGCCGTGCCCAGGTGGGTGATCCGGCGGCGCCCTCCCGGTAGCACCGGAGAGGCCGACGGCGTGGTGCACCAGGGCGCCAAACTCCGGCAGTCATTTGTTACCTCTTCCGGTCCGCGGCGGCGGCGTCCTGCAGATAGGCTGGGGGCAGAAATGACCTTGACGAAATCACATTGACCAGTAGGAGTGCGCGATTATGGCTGACATTACCAATGTGGATGTTGAAACGGTGGGGCACCGGACGCCAGCGCCGAAGATCCTCGACGTCCGTGAGGACCCCGAATGGGAAGCCGGGCATATTGAAGGCGCCCTCCATATCCCCGTGGATGAAATCCCGGACCGGTTGGACGAGCTGGACCCGGACCAGGACCTGAACGTGATCTGCCGCGGCGGGGGCCGGTCATCCCGGGTTACCGCCTGGCTGGTCGCCAACGGCTACTCCGCGGTCAACGTCACCGGCGGCATGGGCGCCTGGCAGGATGCCGAGCTGCCCATGGTCTCCGAAACCGGCGAAGCCCCCCGCGTCCACTGATCGGAAAGGCAACCTCTTATGACGTCCGACGGCGGCACCCCCACTCCCAGCTACACCTTCCTGGGCCCGGAAGGCACCTTTACCGAAGCGGCGCTGCTCCAGGTTCCCGGGGCGGCCGAGGCTAAGCGCATTCCGTCCGCCAGCGCGGCGGTCGCCCTGGCGATGGTGCGCTCCGGGGAAGTGGACGGCGCCATGCTGCCGATCGAAAATTCGATCGAGGGCGGCGTTTCGGCAACTCTGGATGCTATCGCCAACGGGCAGGAACTGCGGATCCTGCGCGAGGCGATCGTGCCCGTGAGCTTTGTGCTCGTGGCCCGCGAAGGGGTCCGGCGCGAAGACATCCGGCGGGTGGGAACGCATCCGCACGCCTGGGCCCAGACGCGGGAATGGATGGAGGCGAATATGCCGGGGGTGGAACATTTCCCCGCCAACTCCACTGCCGCCGCCGCGTTTGAACTGCTGAGCGAACATCCCGCCTACCAGGCTGCCATCTGCGCGCCGATCGTCGCCGAGCGGACCAAGCTGGCCGTTCTCGCAGCCGGGATCGAGGACAACCCCGGGGCGGTGACCCGCTTCGTGCTGGTGGGCCGGCCGGGCCCGATGCCCGAGCCCACGGGCGCGGACAAAACCACCGTCGCCATCCCCCTGCCGGAGGACCGGCCCGGCGCACTAATGCAGATCCTGGACCAGTTCGCCTCCCGGGGAGTCAACCTGAGCCGGATCGAATCCCGCCCCACCGGACAATTCCTGGGACATTACTTCTTCAGCGTGGACGCGGATGGGCATATATCCGAGGCGCGCGTTGCGGATGCCCTCAGCGGGCTGCACCGGATCAGCCCGAACCTGCGCTTCCTGGGCTCCTATCCGCGCGCGGACGCGCAGGTTCCCGTCGTCGAGCCCTACACCAGCGACGAGGCATTCCGGGCCGCGCATATGTGGGTGGACCGGATCCTGACCGGACGCGGCGGAGCCTAAGCGGTGGGGCCGGCTGGTATACCAACCGGCCCCAGATCTGTATAGCCCCCAGATCGGTATGGCTCAGATGCTTGGCGGCCCGGCGGGGCCGCCCGGGTACGACGACGGGAGGGGTCCCTGGCCGTACGATGCGGAGAAGCCGCCGTGTCCCGGGTTTCCGCCGCTCAGGCGCACCAGCTCGGCCGTGTTCTGCGCGGTCTTAATGCTGGCGAGCAGCGATTCCAGGCCAATTCTCACAAGCACCAGGTACAGCAGCGCAACCAGCGGGCCCAGGATGAGCAGTACGAATACGCCCAGTAGCGCGTTCTGCTGAAACGAACCGATGACGGCGATGACGTAGACCAGCCCGATGACGACCATCACCAGGACATACACGATTTTCGCCACGGTCGGCGCGATGAAGCGGTTGAAGCTCAGGTCAAAAAGGCTCTTCA
>JBBRKU010000180.1:0-5237 GCA_038231735.1 Actinomycetales bacterium
GTCGATGCCGCGCTGCGCGATGAAATCGGCGGTCCCACCACCTGGGATGGCTATGCCACGGCTGCCTGCTGCGAGGCCGGCGTCGAGGCGCAGAAGAACGGCCAGAAAGTGGCCGTGACCCTGAACGCCAAGCCGGAACTTTACAGGGAGTGACAGCATGAAAATTGCGCTCGACCCCACGCCGTTCCACCACGGCCACCAGCTGCTGGAGTTCCCCCAGATCGTGGCCGACCTCGGGTACAAGTACATGCAGATGACCCCGCATCCGGACTTCATCCCGTTCTACAACCATCCCAAGGCCGACGACGCGCTGGTCCGCCAGCTGAAGAACGCCTGCACCGATGCGGGCATTGAGATCGCCTCCGTGCTGCCCGTGCTGCGTTGGTCAGGACCGGACGAGGACGCCCGTGAGGCCGCGGTCCGCTACTGGAAGCGCGCCATCCAGATCACCGTGGACCTGGGGGTCCAGCAGATGAATACAGAATTCAGCGGCCGCCCGGAGCAGGCCGAGGAGTCCGAGCGGGCGTTCTACCGCTCGATGGAGGAGCTGCTGCCGATCATTGAGCGCGAAGGGCTGAATGTGGCCATCGACCCGCATCCGGACGATTTCGTCGAACATGGCCTGGCCGCCCTGCGCGTGATCCGCGGCGTCAACTCGCCGAACATCGGCATGGTCTACGTGGCTTCTCACACCTTCCACATGAAGGACCGGCCGGAGGCGATCATGCAGGCGGCCGGGGACCGGCTGCGCGTGGTCCACGTCTCGGACACGATGAACCACCACGCATCGCACGGCCTGCGCTACATCACCAACCCGCCCGGCAACGCGGTGCGCGTGCACCAGCACCTGAAGATCGGCGACGGCGATGTGAACTGGGATGAGTTCTTCGGCGGCCTGTCCGAAATCGGCTTCCTGGACCGCGAGGACACGGTCATGGTCTCCAGCGTCTTTGCCGAGGACGACAACGCCCGTGATGTTTCCCGATACCAGCTGAAAACCATCAAGGAGTACGTCTCCAGCGTCCAGTAGCGGTCGAGAGCTTTCAATACACGAAAGAACTATGACGAATTAACCTGTACTGGCAACCCGGGTTTCGACCCCCAAGTCCGGGGGCAACCCCAAGAAGTTCATGCGCCGCGTGGCGCTCTTTTCCACCTTCGGCGGGCTGCTGTTCGGCTATGACACCGGTGTCATCAACGGGGCCCTGCCGTTCAGGCAGCGGGACCTGGGCCGGACGCCGCTCACCGAGGGGCTGGTCACGTCCACCCTGCTGATCTTCGCCGTCGCCAGCGAGGGCGGATCGTCACGCAGAATGAACTGATGATTGTGATGGGCCAATTCCTGGCCTTCACCTTCAACGCCATCCTGGGCAACGTTTTCCCCGAAACCTCGCACGTCTGGCGCTGGATGCTGGTCATTGCAACTCTGCCCGCCGTCATCCTCTGGTTCGGCATGCTCGTGCTACCGGAAAGCCCGAGATGGTTGGCATCCGCCGGCCGTTTCGGGGCCGTGCTTGAGGTGCTGCGCAGCACCCGCGCCGCCCAGGACGTGTCCACCGAATTCGACGAGGTCCGCCGGGCGGCCCGGGAAGACTACCAGTCCAAGCTGGGCACCATCAAGGACCTGACCGTCCCCTGGATCCGCCGGATCTTCGTGCTCAGACTTGGCATGGCGGTGATCAATCAGATCAGTGGCGTCAACGCAATCATGTACTCAGCATCCTCTCGTCCTCCGGATTCGGTTGCCAGGGGGCGCTAATCGCCAACGTGCTCAACGGTATTACCTCCGTGGTGGTGGTCATGGTGGGTATGTACCTGATGACGCGAATGCCGCGCAAGACTATGCTCACCGTGGGTCTGACCGGCACGGTCACCTGGTTGACCACGGCCGAGACCTTCCCCTTGCACGTGCGCGGGATCGCCTGGGTCAGGCGCGTCGTCCCGGAGAGCCGGGGGAAGAGCCTGGAGGAGCTGGAGCAGCACTTCAAGCAGGCGGTTGCTGCCAAGTAGGGGATAACAACCGACGACATCGGCCACCCGCTCGAAACTTGCCGCCGTCGTCGTTTGTTGCGCGTATCAACGGACTCCGAAGGGCAGCCGGGGATCCATGTCCTGGCCTTCCCAGCTCCGGCGGACCCAGCCATGGTGCGGATCGTCGCTGATCAGCCACTCGCGGACCGGTCCCGGCCCGGCCATCACGTTCAGGTAGTACATGTCATAGCCGGGCGCCGCCATCGCGGGTCCGTGCCAGCCGTAGGGGACCAGAACGACGTCGCCGGTGCGGACCTCGGCGGCAACGTCGATCGGCCGCTCGTCGGAGGCGTAGACCCGCTGGTAGCCGATCGCGTCGGCATCGGCGGGGGCTGCGGATCCGGTGGCGACCTGCGTCTCGAAGTAGTAGATCTCCTCCAGGCGGGTCTCGCCGTCTTTCTCCTCGTCGTGTTTGTGCGGAGGGTAGGAAGACCAGTTGCCGGCCGGGGTGATGACCTCGCAGACAATGAATCTGTCCGCCTCCAGCGCAGCGGGTGTGCCAAAGTTGTGCACCTGGCGCGAGCAGTTGCCTGCGCCACGGAACTCGACCGGGGTTTCCGACGCCGGGACGAACCTCGTGGGGTAGTGGGTCCTTGCCGGCGCCGTGGCAATGGCGACCCGGCCGCCGTCGTTGGAGCTGATGGACACGGCCGTATCCGTGCCGGAATAGAGCACGTCTGTGGGACCGCTGAAGACGGACTTGCGCCCGGCTAGTGCATAGCCGGTCCCGTCCACCGAAACCGTGAAGGCGCCGTTGAGCGGAACCACGATCCGTTCCTCGGCGGCAGCCGGCAGCTCGAGGGTTGCCCCTGCCTCGAGTGTGGCTACCTTGAGCCCGGTGTGGGCCCATCCGGGCACCTTCAGGGCGGAATCTGCCGTTCCCAGCGAAATGTCCCAGCCGCCGTCGGCCGCACTTCCCAGCGGATAAACCCAGTCAGTCATTGCTTTTCTTCCTTGCACTCAGCGTTGCACCAATGTCATTTCAAAACTGTAGGAATCCGCGCGGTAAACGTGCCGTCCCGTTTCGACCATCCGGCCGGTGTCGTCAACGGCGGTGCGTTCCATCGTGACCAGGGCGCTGCCGGGTTCGGTTTCCAGCAACGGAGCCTGGTAGTCGTTGGCCACCATGGCGCCGATCCGCTGCGACGCCAGCCGGAAATTGACGCCACCATTGCGCAAAATTCCGTACAGTCCCTGGGCCCGCAGCGCGCCTTCGTCGATCGCGGTGATGTCATCCCGGACCCAGTTCTCCATCAGGGCCAGCGGCTTGCCGCCGACTTTCCTCAGCCGGGTGAAGTGATAAACCCTTGAACCGGCGGGAATCTGCAGCGCTTCCCTGGTTGCCGCGTCGGCCTCGATGTGCGAGAAGCTCAGTACCTCCGTGGTGGGTTTGCTGCCGCTGCGGCTGAGGTCGTCAAAAAGGCTGGACAGTTCCAGCGGGCGTCGGACCTGGCTGGAGACCACCTGGGTACCGACCCCGCGTTTGCGCACCAGCAGGCCGGCGCGGACAAGCTCATCCATCGCCTTGCGCATGGTGGGCCGGGAAAGGTTGAGCTGTGCAGCCAGGTCGATTTCGTTGTCCAGTCTGCTTCCAGGGGCCAGCGCGCCGCTGTGGATGGCAGCCTCGATGCCCTGGACTATCTGGTGGTAGAGCGGGACAGGGGAGGAGCGGTCGACGCTGAGATTGAGTTTATTGGCCACTGGGCCCTCCCTTGTGCTGGACGGGTGGCCCGGGTGTGCCGCCCGCTCCATGTCGTGCCATGTTTGCTTGATAGGACATAGTGCCTTTGCCTGATAATAGCATCCGCCCATAGCCCGTCAATGTGGCCCGGAGGAGCGGCTGAGCGGGTCCATCGTGCCGGAAAGTGGGCCGCCGTAGTGAATCGTTACGTCAAAACGTCCTTATGTCAGGACAAACTATTGACAATCGTGAGCGGGGTCACCATGCTCTCTGTAAGGGCTTAATTCCTCAAGGCATCGCCGCCTCGGTCGGAGCCCATAATCAAAGGAGATGCACTGTGAAGAAGTTTTCCTGGCGGACGGCGGCCCTTACCGCCGCCGTCGTCCCCATGCTGGCTCTGACCGCTTGCTCCAGCGGCGGGGGGAGGACCCCCGACTCAGGAAATGCAGCAGGAGGCGGGCAGGTGGCTGGCACCCCGCGGATCAAGCTTGCCCTGATCACCCACGCGGCCCCGGGCGACACCTTCTGGGATATTGTCCGCAAGGGTGCCCAGGAAGCTGCCAATAAGGACAATGCAGACCTGCTGTACACCTCCGATCCGGACGGCGGACGCCAGGCCCAGCTGATCCAGCAGGCCATCGACCAGAAGGTGGACGGCATCGCCGTCACTCTGGCCAAGCCCGATGCGCTCAAGAGCGAACTGAAAAAAGCGGAGGACGCCGGCATCCCGGTCGTCAGCCTGAACTCCGGCGAAGACGTCTTCAAGCAGGTCGGCGCGTTCACCCACTTCGGTTCGGATGAGAACGTGGCGGGTGCCGCGGTGGGAACCAAGCTGGCCTCCGAGGGTGTCAGCCATCCCATCTGTGTTATCCAGGAGCAGGGCAATGTGGCGCTGGAAGCCC
Organism: Actinomycetales bacterium; assembly: GCA_038231735.1. GTDB lineage: Bacteria > Actinomycetota > Actinomycetes > Actinomycetales > Micrococcaceae > Arthrobacter_M. The sequence continues at coordinate 4,615 of JBBRKU010000180.1, forward strand.
GCTGCGCGGGCGTGAAGTCGAAGCTTCCCAACACCGAGGTCCTCTATGTGCAGGGAACCGACATGAGCCAGGTTTCCTCCACCGTGACAGCTAAGCTGCAGTCCACTCAGGGTGCCGACGCGATCGTCGGCCTGGGCGCCCCGTTCACCCTCACGATCGTCAAGCAGGTCGCCTCACTTAACCTGCAGAGCAAGATCAAGGTCGCCTCCTTTGACCTGAACGCTGAATTGGCCCAGGCGATTGTCGACGGCAAGGTGGACTTCACCGTCGACCAGCAGCCGTGGCTCCAGGGCTACGGCGCCATTGATGCGCTGTGGCAGTTCAAACGCGGCGGATTCAAGATCGGTGGCGGGCTGCCCGTACTTACCGGACCGGCTGTCATCGACAAGGCCGCCGCACCCGATGTGCTGAAATTCGCGAAGGACGGCATCCGGTGACAACAACACTTCAGGCGCCCGTGGCGGATGAGCGGGTTGGGCAGCGCAACGCTGTGGCGAAATTGCTCGGCCGTCCGGAGGTCGGGGCACTGGTGGGAGCGGTGGTCCTGTTCGTCTTTTTCTCGGCCGTGGCCCCGGTGTTCCTGCAGCCGAACTCCGTTGCGACGGTGCTTTACGGTTCCTCGA
>JBBRKU010000181.1:0-5215 GCA_038231735.1 Actinomycetales bacterium
TCCGGGCACCAATCATTGAAAAAAAAGAACGGAACTTAGCTGTGTTCACAAGCATTCTGACCGACGCCACCGCCCCTGCCGTTGCAGCCGACGCCAGCGCGGGCGCTGGCGGCTTCGACCCCATGACGCTGATTCTCCTTGCCGTCTTCGCCATCTTCATCTTCATGATGTTCCGCCGCCAGAAGGCCACCAAGAAGGCGCAGCAGGAACAGCAGGCCAAAATGGCCTTGGGAGTCTCCGTGATGACCAACTTCGGGCTGTATGGCACCGTTGTCGCCATTGACGAGGAAGAGAACAAGGTAGTACTGGAACTTTCCCCGGGCAACACCGCCACGGTCCACCGCCAGACGATCACCAAGATCATCACCCCGCAGGAGACCCCGGACACCGTCCCCAACGACGCGTCCTCGCTGACCGGCGACGGTTCCTACCAGGCTCCGGCCGGGGAAAGCGCGCAGGAAACCCTGGCGCGGCTGAACCTTGAAAAGCAGGACAAAGACAGCACCAAGGACAACTAGTCCGATCCTGGCGTGATGTACCTGCGAGGGACACGCCGCGGCTGCTCCCGCCCCTCACTGCCGGAGCGGCCCACTCGCGTCCCTGGCCTGTGACGAATAGAAAGAACCATTGATGGCACGATCTGGCCCGAAGTCCTCGGCCCGCAGAACTCTCCTGTGGCTTGGGATAATTCTCATCGCCTTTGCCCTGTTGCTTGGCGGCGGCTCAATCTGGGGCAAGGCAAGCTGGTCGCCCAAGCTTGCCCTGGACCTGGAGGGTGGAACGCAGATGATCCTCTCTCCGAAGGTCGAGGGCGGGACGGGCATCAGCGATGAGCAGCTCAACCAGGCCGTGTCCATCATCCGCCAGCGTGTGGACGGTACCGGCGTCTCCGAGGCGGAAATCAGCACCCAGTCTGGCCGCAACGTTGTGGTCAGCCTGCCGGGGACGCCCAGCACGGAAACCCGCGACCTGATCAAGGCGTCCGCCAACATGGCTTTCCGTCCGGTGATCCAGGCCGGTGCCGGTGCCGCGACGCCCACGGCCCAGCTGCTCACCGATGACAAGCTGCCGAAGCCGACGGCGGCGCCCAAGAACGCCAGTGACAACAACTGGATCGATGCGGCGCTGTACAAGACCTTTGAGACCACCAGCTGCGTGGCTCCGATCACCACGCCGCCAACCAATGCGGATCCGGCCAAGCCGATGGTTGCCTGCGAACCGGGCTCGGGGACCAAATACATCCTGGGGCCGGTCGAGGTGCCCGGCAAGGACATCAGCGACGCCAGCTACGGTCTGCAGCAGGGCGCGCAGGGCACCACCACCAACCAGTGGGCCGTGAACCTGAAGTTCACTTCTGACGGCACCACGAAGTTCAGGGACGTCACCACGCGCCTGAACGCCTTTTACAACGCGAACCAGAACGACCCGAAGTCGCAGTTCGCCATTGTCCTTGACGGCGAGGTCATCTCCGCGCCACGCTCCCAGGCCGTCATCACGGACGGCAATTCACAGATCACCGGCAATTTCACCGAGGCCTCCGCAAAGTCGTTGTCGGACAAACTGAAATTCGGGGCCCTGCCGATCAGCTTCGACATCCAGAGCGAGCAGCAGATTTCCGCCACGCTGGGTGGGCAACAGCTGCAGATGGGCCTGCTGGCCGGCATCATCGGCCTGCTGCTGGTGGTGATCTATTCGCTCTTCCAGTACCGGGCCCTGGGCTTCGTCACTATTTTCTCGCTGGTGGTGGCCGGCGGCCTGACCTATCTGGTCATTGCCATCCTGGGCTGGACAGCCAACTACCGCCTCTCGCTGGCCGGCGTGGCCGGCCTGATCGTGGCCATTGGCCAGACCGCGGACTCCTTCATCGTGTACTTTGAACGCATCCGTGACGAACTGCGGGAGGGCCGTGGCCTGATTGCGGCCGTCGAAAACGGCTGGCGCCGGGCCAAGCGCACCGTGCTGGCCTCCAAGGCGGTGAACCTGCTGGCCGCCGTCGTGCTGTATTTCGTGGCAGTTGGAAACGTGCGCGGCTTTGCCTTCACACTGGGGCTGACGGCCATTGCCGACCTGATCGTTGTCTTCATGTTCACGCACCCGACCCTGCAGCTGCTGGCCCGCACACGGTTCTTCGGCGAGGGCCACCGGTTCTCCGGGCTGGACCCGAAGCGTCTCGGCGCCATCCCGCTGTACCGCGGCGCCGGCCGGATCCGGACCCTGGACCTCATGCCGGCCGGGAAGGCCAAGGGCAAGAACGCCGGAGCCGCGGCCGAGGCCGAGCGCCGGCAGACGATCGCTGAGCGGCGCCTGGCGGCACGCCAGGAGCAGATGGCGGGAAGCAGGTCCTCGGGCAGTTCCGGGGCCTCAACCGACGGTTCCAAGGGTGCAGCTAAGGAGAACAACAAATGACCAGCTTCGCCACCTTCGGTAACGAGCTCTATTCGGGCAAGCGTTCCTACAATTTTGTCGCCAAGCGCAAAATCTGGTTCACCATTGCCGCCGTCGCCGTCCTCCTGTCCATCCTGTTACCGATCGTCAAGGGCGGTTTCAACCTGGGTATCGAGTTCCGCGGCGGCTCCGAGTTCACCGTTTCCAACGTCAAGAACACGGATACGGTGCGGGGCGAGCGGGCCGTGACGGACATCGTGGCCACCACCATTCCGCGGGTTGCCAACATCGCCGGCAACACCATGCGGATCCAGACGGACAAGCTCACCGACGACGAGACCCTGAAGGTCAAGGCCGCACTGATCAAGGCCTACGGCGTCAATGAGGACCAGGTTACCTCAACCTTCATTGGCCCCACCTGGGGCGCGGATGTGACCAAGCAGGCGCTGCTGGGGCTGGGCATCTTCATCGCCCTGGCTGCGGTGCTGATGGCGCTGTACTTCCGGACGTGGCGGATGTCCGTTGCGGCCGTTATCGGGCTGCTGGTGGTTGTGATCACCACCACCGGATTCTACGCGGCGAGCGATTTCGAGGTGACGCCGTCGACCGTCATCGGGTTCCTGACCATTTTGGGCTACTCGCTCTATGACACGGTCGTGGTCTTCGACAAGATCCGCGAAAATACCTCCGACATTGCGTCCTCCACGCGCCGGACCTTTGCCGAGGAGGTTAATCTGGCGGTGAACCAGACGCTGGTGCGCTCGATCAACACGATGATGGTCGCGGTTCTGCCGGTGGCGTCGATCCTGTTTATTGGTGCGTTCCTGCTGGGTGCGGGGACCCTGCGCGACCTGTCGCTGTCCCTGTTCATCGGCATCATCATCAGCACGCTGTCCACGGTGTTCATCGCCGCACCGATGTATGCCTGGTTGCGTTCGCGTGAGGCGGTCCTGGTCAAGCAGGCCAAGCGTGTGCAGCAACGCCGTGCCGCGGAGAAGTCCGCAGCTGCGGCCGCGGATGGTACCGCCGTCACGGCCTAGCCCGACCTCGCGCAGCACACGGATCGGCCGGCTCCGGGTGCCGGCCGATCCCGCCTTAACACCCACTGTGCCCGTCGGCCAAATCGCGCGGGCATAGACTAGGGGAATTCCCCGGCGTAAGAACGTGTTGGGTCAATGGAGGGTTAAGGAAGCAGCAGTGGACGAGCATGGGACCTCAACCGAACAGGTTGCGGAATCTTCTCCGGCCGCCCCACAGCGGCCCGGAGCAAAACCCGGGGATGTAGCCAGCCGGCAGGCCGCCCCCGGGGCCGCTGAACTGCGCCCGACATTCCCCGGACGCCGGGAGCGCACCCGGGCCCGGTTGGCCCGGCTCACCGGGCGTGGAAATGGCGGCTATTCGCCCATCCTGGAGCCGTTGCTGCGCACCGTACGGGCCAACAACCCCAAGGAAGATTTCGACCTGATCCAGCGCGCCTTCGTGGTCGCTGAGCGCAGCCATCAGGGGCAGAAGCGTAAGAGCGGGGATCCATACATCACCCATCCGGTGGCGGTGGCGACCATCCTGGCGGAGCTGGGCATGACCGGCACCACACTGGCGGCCGCACTGCTGCACGACACGGTGGAGGACACCTCTTACACCCTTGACGAGTTGCGCCGCGACTTCGGCAACGAAGTGGCGATGCTGGTGGATGGCGTGACCAAGTTGGACAAGGTCACCTTCGGCGAAGCGGCCCAGTCCGAGACGGTGCGCAAGATGGTCGTGGCCATGGCCAAGGACATCCGCGTGCTGGTCATTAAACTGGCGGACCGGCTGCATAATGCCCGGACATGGCGTTTCGTCTCGGCGGAGTCCTCCGGTCGAAAGGCCCGGGAGACGCTGGAGATCTACGCACCGCTGGCCCACCGGTTGGGCATGAACACCATCAAGTGGGAACTGGAAGACCTCTCGTTCGCGGCGCTGTATCCGAAGGTCTACGAAGAGATCGTGCGCATGGTGGGGGACCGGACACCGGAGCGGGAGAAGAGCCTGGCCGTGGTGCGCAACCAGATCGCCGAGGACCTGCGCGCGGCCAAGATTAAGGCCAGCATCACCGGCCGGCCGAAGCACTATTACTCGATCTACCAGAAGATGATTGTCCGCGATAAGGACTTTGACGACATCAACGACCTGATGGGCGTTCGGGTGCTGGTGGACTCCGTCCGTGATTGCTACGCGGCCCTGGGGTCCATGCATTCGCGCTGGAACCCGCTGCCGGGCCGGTTCAAGGACTACATTGCCATGCCCAAGTTCAATATGTACCAGTCGTTGCACACGACGGTCATTGGGCCCGGTGGCAAACCGGTCGAGATCCAGATCCGCACGCATGAGATGCACCAGCGCGCCGAATACGGTGTCGCCGCGCACTGGAAGTACAAGACCCAGCCCAAGGGCGGCACCGGCACGGACAACCCGGGCGAGGGCGATATGAACTGGCTCCGGACCCTGGTCGACTGGCAGCAGGAGACCTCGGACCCGGGAGAGTTCCTGGACTCCCTGCGCTTTGAAATCAACGCCCGCGAGGTGTTTGTGTTCACGCCCAAAGGCGAGGTGATGGCACTCCCGGCCGGATCCACGCCCGTCGACTTCGCCTACGCCGTGCACACCGAAGTGGGGCACCGGACCATCGGCGCCCGGGTCAACGGCAAACTGGTACCGCTGAACAGTGAGCTCAACCACGGCGACTGGGTGGAGATCTTCACCTCCAAGGCGGAGGGTGCCGGGCCCAGCCAGGACTGGCAGAATTTCGTTAAAAGCCCGCGGGCGCGCAACAAGATCCGCCAGTGGTTCA
>JBBRKU010000182.1:0-5200 GCA_038231735.1 Actinomycetales bacterium
CTATCATGATTCCGTCGGCCCTGTCAATTGCTCTGGCGCAATTGAGGCCTAACTAGGAGGCTTTGTGATGAGCGAAATTTCTCCAATCAGGAATTCCGTCCGTACCGGAGGCAGCGGACTCAAGGGAGTCGGCGGACTCTGGGGTGAGTTGCTTGCGGAATTTCTCGGTACCTTCGTGCTGATCGCCTTTGGCGACGGCGTCGTCGCCATGGCTGTGGCGGCGCTCCCCGGCTCCGGCCGTGCCCAGACTTCGACGACGGTCTTCCTCGCCGCGGGCGACTGGCTGCTGATTACCTGGGGATGGGCCCTCGCCGTCACCATGGCCATCTACGTGGCCGGTGGCGTAAGCGGGGCCCATATTAACCCGGCAGTCACGCTCGCGTTTGCGGTCCGAAGGAAATTCCCGTGGCGCAAGGTGGGTCCCTATATTGTGGCCCAGGTGGTGGGGGCCTTTGTCGGCGCCGCCCTGGTTTTCCTGGTCTACCATCAGGCCATCAACGCCTTTAACGAGGCCTTGGGCACCACCAAGACTGAGCCAAAGGGCCTCGCCACCTATTCGATTTTCGCCACCTTCCCGGCACCCTACTACCACGGGAACTTAACCGGGCCGCTGGTGGATCAGATAGTCGGCACCGCCTTCCTGGTGATGTTCGTTGTAGCGATTATCGATCTGCGCAACACCGCGGTGAAGGCCAACCTTGGACCATGGATGATCGGCCTGGCCGTAGCCGCCATCGGGATGTCCTTCGGCGCGAACGCCGGGTACGCCATCAACCCCGCCCGTGACTTTGGTCCGCGTCTTTGGGCGTGGATTGCCGGCTGGGGACAGACCGCCATGCCGGGCACCGTTGATGGCTCCTTCAGCTGGTACTTCTGGGTGCCGATTATCGGGCCGCTGATCGGCGGCGTGATCGGCGTCCTGCTCTACGACTGGTTCATCGGCGACGTGCTGCATGCCCGCGGGAACACGCCGGAACCCCCCGGGCGGACCCGTGACGCGGTTACGGATGAGGAGGACCTTGAAAACGGGCCGCCGGCAGCCAGCAGCGAAGATCCCATTGCTGCCCGGCGTTCGGTGATACACCGCCGGGCTGTTGCGGATGGAGAAACTCCTCTGGAAGAGTAGCGTCCTGTGGAAGAGCCTGCGATGAACGCCGATGTACTGATTGTTGGCGGCGGCATCGCAGGCCTTTCTCTTGCCTGGAAGCTGGCTCCGCGGGTCAAGGTGGTGCTGGTCGAGGCGGAAGGCTCGCTGGCCTACCACACGTCCTCCCGCTCGGCCCGGCAGATGCAGCCAAGCTACGGGCCCGGCCCGATCAAGGAACTGACGGCTCTCAGCATCGCTACCGTGCGGGAGATTTCCGCCGAGCTGGGCCACTCGATCCTTGCCCCGCGGCCGCTGATCTTCATCGGCAGTGAAGAAGAGGCCGCGGCCCAAAGCGCGGCCAACGGCTACCTCAAACCCATCAGCCACGCCGACGCGCTCCGGTTGAGTCCGGACCTGCGCCCCGAAGCGTTCCAGGCAGCCTGCCTGGATGACTCGGCGCTGGAGGTCGCTGTGCCCGAGCTGCTGGAGTACTACCGCTCACGGGCCGTGGCGGCGGGGGCGGAAATCAACGTTGCCTCTCCGGTGCACACCGCGCTGCGCACCGGAGCCGGCTGGACCGTCGGCGCCGGCAACAATGCCTATTCCGCCGCCGTCGTCGTCAACGCCGCCGGCGCCTGGGCGGACCCGCTCGCGGTGATTTTCGGCGTCGGCATCCAGGGCCTGCGGCCGCACCGGCGTACCGCCGCCGTGGTCACCACCGAGCGGCCCGTGAACCCGGCCGGTCCCATGATCGCCGCGGCCGATGACACCTTCTACTACCGTCCCGACGGCGCCGATCTGCTGATGTCCCCGTGCGAATCCGTGCCCAGCGTCCCCGAGGACGCAAAGCCCGTGGACGAGGACGTGCGCCGGCTGATGGACCGGATCAATACCGTCACCAACCTGGGCATTTCCGGCCTGCGCCGGTCCTGGACCGGACTGCGTACCGGAGCACCCGATGGACTGCCCGTGGTCGGTTATGACCCCGAAGCGCCCGGATTCTTCTGGTTGGCCGGCCAGGGCGGCTACGGCATCCAGACCTCGGCTGCGCTCGCCGGCATGGCCGCGGAGCTCATCCTCTCGAACGGCAAATCCTCCGGGACCGTCCCTTTGACCGTTGCCGGCGCGCTGCGTCCGGGCCGCTGAGCCGCAGTCGGGTTGAGCCGCAGCCGGACAAGGACGCAGTCGGACAGCCGGGCCGAGCCGCAGTCGGGACAGCCCAGGCTAGTTCGTGGCAGCGGAGGCGAGGACGCCCAATCCCAACGCCGCAATGATCCCGCTGCTGACGCGCTCGATTACGGTACTGATCTTCGGCCGCTGCAGCCAGTCCATGGCCTTCACCGCCGCCAGGGCAACCATCACCAGGTAGCTGAAGCCGATCACCGCTTCGATGGATCCCAGGATCATGGCGGTCAGCATCGTGTTTCCGCCGTGCGGAATGAACTGGGGAACCACCGCCAGGTAGAACAGACCCACCTTCGGATTGAGAAGCGTGGAGAGAGCGCCGGCCGTGAACCCGGCCCAGGAGCTCATCCGCCGGCGCGGCAGTGCCACTCCGTGCTTCAGCACCTTCACTCCGCTGCGCCGCGCCCTGATCAGCGCGGAAAGGCCCAGATAGAGCAGGTACAACCCGCCGGCAATCTTCAGCCAGCGGAAAACCTCTGCCGATTGCTCCAGAATGGCCGCCAGACCAACACCCACCAGGGCCGCCCAGACAAGGGCGGCCAACGCGCTGCCTCCAGCCGCAGCCATCCCGGCGCCCGCACGGTTCAGGGCAATCCGCAGCACCAGGAAGGTATCCGGTCCAGGCGTGATCGAGAGCAGGAGGCACAGACCGGCGAAGGCCAGCAGGGAAGCGAGTGTCATGCGGCCATTATCGGCTCCATAGGACAGCTGGGGCAAGCCGATTCAGCCGCCGCCGGACATGGTCCCTCTGAGACCGGACCATCTTTGAATCCGACACGCCGGAAAAACCGCCGACACGCCGGAAAATTGGTCGGTCCGCGGGCCAAAGATGGTCAGTTCTGGCCACTGGACGTCGCCGCCAACGGGACAGCGGACCGTCCGGGATGCCGGACAGCGCCGCCGGCAGGCCGTCCCGCCGCGAGTGGGGCCGCCGTAGGGTGTAACAATGAGCACGCTAATCACCAACATCGCCGAGCTGATGACCCAGGACCTTGATCATCGGGTCCGCCGGAATGCCGCCGTCGTTCTTGAGGGTGAGCGGATTTCCTGGATCGGGGAAGCCGCCGCCGCCCCGGCTGCGGACACGATGTTCGATGCACGGGGCCGGGCGGTGCTTCCCGGTTGGGTGGACTCGCACTCGCACCTGGTTTTTGCCGGCGACAGGACGGCCGAATTCGAGGCCCGGATGGCCGGCCAAAGCTACGCAGCCGGTGGCATTGCGGTCACGACGCATGCCACCCGGGAAGCCTCCGACGACGACCTGCGCGCGCTGCTCGCGGCGCGGGTCGCGGAGGCGGCGGCTGGTGGGACCACCTACCTGGAGACGAAAACGGGCTACGGCCTCGATGTTGAGAACGAGTCCCGGAGCGCCCGTATTGCGGCGGAGCAGGTCGACCAGGTGACCTACCTCGGCGCCCACCTTGTCCCGGCGGGGATGGATCCTGACGACTATGTGGAGCTGGTCTGCGGGCCGATGCTCCAGGCCGTCCGTGACCACGTTCAGTGGGCGGATGTCTTCTGCGAACGCGGCGCCTTCACCGAGGAACAATCCCGCCGTGTCCTGAAGGCCTGCCGCGAAGCCGGGCTCGGGCTCCGCGTGCACGGCAACCAGCTCGGCCCCGGTGCGGGCGTGCGCGTGGCGGTGGAACTCGGGGCCGCGAGCGTGGACCACGTGAACTACCTTGAGGACGACGACATCACGGCCCTTGCCGGCAGCTGGGCCGGGTGGGACCAGGCCGCGGGAACGGGCGACCGCGGCACCGTTGCCACCTGCCTGCCGGCCTGTGATCTGTCCACGAGGGCGCCGCTGGCCCCGGGACGGAAACTGCTCGATGCCGGTGCGCAGATCGCGCTGGCATCCAACTGCAACCCGGGCACCTCCTACACCTCCTCGATGAACTTCTGCGTCACGACGGCCGTGCTCCAGATGGGACTGAATGTGCACGAGGCCGTCCGGGCGGCAACCTACGGCGGTGCTCTGGCGCTGGGCGTGGAAGGCGGCCAGGACGAGAATGGCCTCCGCGCCGTAGGCTCCATCGTCCTGGGACACCGCGCGGACCTCCATGTTCTGGATGCACCGAGCGCCACGCACCTGGCCTACCGGCCGGGAATGCCGCTGACCCACGCGGTCTGGCGGCGGGGCGAACGGATTGTCTGAGCACACTCTACGGGAGCCATAAAGAAGACATAAGCTGATTATTTCGGCCGTAACAACGTCACAAATAATCATTTATTGGTATGATGTGAGCAGTAATGATCTGAGCAGAAGCCCAGCCCCGCAACCGAGGAGAATTCCGATGACCCAATCCGCAGCCGCGGCCGAAGGCGGCGCCTTTATGGATGCCGAACTGACCAGCCAACCGGAGGTATGGGCCAGGGCAATAGAGCAGGCCAAGACGGAGAACCTTCTGCCGCCGGACGGCCAGCGCGTGGCGGTGATCGGCTGCGGGACGTCCTGGTTCATGGCCCAGTCCTACGCCGCCGCCCGCGAGACGGCCGGAAAGGGCGTGACGGACCACTTCGCCGCGTCCGAGGCGTTCCTTGGCAGCGGCCGTGAATATGACGCAGTGGTGGCCATCACCCGCTCAGGCACCACCTCGGAGGTGATCGAAATCCTGTCCGGGCTCAAGGGCAAGGTGCGCACCGTTGCTGTGCTGGGGGATCTGGGGTCGCCGGTCGCGACGCTGGCCGACGACGTCGTCGGGCTTCCCTATGCGGACGAGAAGTCCGTGGTGCAGACCCGTTTCGCCACGAGTGCGCTGGCGTACCTCCTCACCAGCCTGGGGCTGGATCTCTCGCAGGCCGTCGAGGATGCCAGGGTTGCGGTCAGTGCTCCGGTGGAGCAGGAACTGATCGATGCCGAGCAGTTCACCTTCCTTGGCCGCGGCTGGACCGTGGGGCTGGCGCATGAGGCCGGCCTGAAGATGC
>JBBRKU010000183.1:0-5191 GCA_038231735.1 Actinomycetales bacterium
CACCCTGACGCCGCCGGGGACGAGCCAACCAGGCAGAACAACGGCGGAAACCGTCGGAAGGGACCTCAAGGATCTGCGCCGGCGCGAACACCGCCGGGCCGCCCGGAGCCGGGACGTCCACAATCGCCTGGTCGGACTCCGGCACGCCAGCCTGGAGTGAAAAAACCAGCTAGCTGACGTTCACGACGATCTTGCCGCGGGTGCGGCCCTGCATGCTGAGGCGATAGGCATCGGCGGCCTGGTCCAGCGGGAAGGCTCTGGCGATCTCTACGGTCAGTTTGCCGGCGTCGGCCAGTTCGGCGAGCGCCTGCAGGTCATCCCCGGACGGGCGGACCCACATCCAGGTTCCGCCCTCCTTGGTGACCTCCGCGTCGGCGATGGACGCTTGCCGGCCGCCGTCTTTGAGGACCGCGAGGGTTACGTCCAGCACACCGCCCACCAGGTCAGCGACGATGTCAATCCCCTCGGGTGCCATCCGCCGCACGCGCTCGGTCAGCCCCTCGCCGTAGCTGACCGGTTCGGCACCGAGGGAGCGCAGGTAGTCATGGTTCTTCTCCGACGCGGTGGCAATGACTCGGGCGCCGCGGTCGGCCGCCAGCTGGATGGCAACCGAGCCGACGCCGCCTGATCCCCCGTGAATAAGTACCGTCTCCCCCGCCTTCAGGCCCAGCCGGGTAAGGACCTGGTAGGCGGTGAGCCCTGTGAGCGGGAGTCCGGCCGCTTGTTCCCAGTCCAGGGATTTCGGCTTGCGGGCCAGCACGCGGACGGGCAACGCAATGTATTCGGCCATGCTGCCGCCGTGCAGGCAGTCCTTGCGGCTGTAGGCGATAACCTCATCTCCGGGCTCGAACTCGGGCGCATCAATGCCAACGGATTCAACCACTCCGGCCACGTCCCAACCGGCAATGACGGGGAATTGGATGTCCATTGTGGCGTCCAGATGGCCGCCCATGATCTTCCAGTCCACCGGATTCACGGAGGCACTTTTGACCCTGACCAGCACCATACCAGGGCCGACCTTGGGCATCGGCTGGTCGGTGAGTTCCAGAACGTCGGGGTTTCCATACTTGCTGTAGGTGATTGCCTTCATGTTCGGTCCAACGGGCCGGTGGCTGCCGTTGTTCCGGCCCTGTACCGGTTGCAGCCTCCGGCGTAGACTGCAGCTACTTCAGGCATCACCGGTTATTCGGCACCAGCGGCGGAACCCAGGGCAAGCTTATGAACTCAGCGACCACGGTGACATTGTCCCGGCTTGGCAGGGCATGGAAAGCGCTGACAGCGCGTGAATGGGCCTCGATTGGAGGCATGGCGGGATTCGTCCTGCTCCTTCATGCCGTGGGTTGGGGCGTCCTGGCGGCGGTGGCAGCGCCCGGTGTCCTCCCGGTCAGCTCGGCGGGGGTATTTGGTGTGGGACTTGGCGTGACGGCGTACACCCTGGGTCTGCGGCACGCGTTCGACGCGGACCACATCGCGGCGATAGACAACACGACGCGGAAGCTTATGAACGAGGGCAAAAGACCCTTGTCCGTCGGATTCTGGTTCTCCCTGGGCCACTCCAGCATCGTCTTCGGTCTGTGTGTGCTGCTGGCCGCGGGAGTGCGCACTCTGGCCGACCAGTTGGATGCCTCCTCCTCCACCCTGCACGCGGTCGTAGGTCTGGTGGGCGCCGGGATTTCCGGTGTTTTCCTGTACATCATCGGCATCGTGAATCTGGTGCTGCTGGTGGGAATCGTCAAGGTGTTCCGCCGGATGCGCCACGGCGGCTACGATGAGACCGCGCTGGAGGAGCAGCTGAACAACCGCGGATTGATCAACCGGATTTTTGGCGGCGCCACACGGATTGTCACGCGGCCCTGGCAGATGTACGCCGTCGGGCTCCTCTTCGGCCTCGGCTTCGATACGGCGACGGAGGTCAGCCTGCTGATCCTCGCCGGCGGCGCCGCAGCTTTTTCGCTGCCTTGGTATGCCATCCTGACACTGCCCGTGCTGTTCGCCGCCGGGATGAGCCTGCTGGATTCGATCGACGGCTGCTTCATGAATTTCGCCTACGGCTGGGCGTTTTCCCGGCCCGTCCGGAAGATCTACTACAACCTGGTCATTACGGCTCTCTCGGTCGCCGTCGCCCTGGTAATCGGCTCGATCGAGCTCATCTCGATCGTGGTGCAGGGCGCCGGAATACGGACGGGCCCGCTGGCCGCCATCGGTCAACTGGATCTGAACTCGGTCGGCTACGCAATCGTCGCGGTTTTCATCCTCGCGTGGCTGGTTGCAGTGGCCATCTGGAAGCTCGGGCGCATCGAAGACAAATGGAACGGTTCGCCCCAGCCACAAGAATCCCCGGCTTGCACCGCCGCCGCGGACCCGGAGAGGCTGCGACCGTGACGCACACGAGCGCATCCCCGAGGTTATCCCCAGGGCCGTCGTCGGCCCTTGAAGTTTGCTACTAGTGCGCCTACATTAAACTCACGAGGTGGCAAAGCCCATGCACGAACTCTCCATTACCCAAAGCCTTGTCGATGCGGTCCTGGACCGTACCGGCACGCAGGCCGTTATGGGTGTACGCGTGCGGGTCGGGCGGCTGTCCGGGGTTCTGCCGGATGCCATGCGGTTCTGCTTCGAACTCATTTCCGACGGCACTCCGCTGGCCGGGGCACAGCTGCTGATTGATGAGCCCCAGGGCGTAACCCGCTGCCGCAGCTGCGGCCAGGATGCCACCATGACGGACCTGATCCCGCTGTGCCCGTGCGGCAGCGCCGACGTCGAAATCATCAGTGGCCGGGAACTTATGCTCACGTCCGTGGAAGTGGCCTGACAAATGTGTACAACGTGTGGTTGCAGCGACGACGCCGGAGTCCGGATCTCGAATCTCGAAGGATCCCAGGCCGGCCAGCCGCAATCACACGTACACCATCACGGGCATCCGCTCGATCACACCCACACGCACGACGACGTCGGCCAGCACCAGCACATCCACGACGGCGACGGCCAGCCCCACACGCACGACGGCCCCGGCGAGCGCACGACGATAACCCTGGAGCAGAACCTGCTGGCCAAGAATGACCTGCTGGCCGCACGGAACCGGGGCTGGCTGGAGGGCCGCGGGATCCGGGCGTTCAATGTGATGAGCTCCCCCGGATCCGGCAAGACGACCCTGCTGGTGCGCACCATCCAGGAGCAAGGATGCATGCTGAACATCGGCGTGATCGAAGGCGACCAGGAGACCTCGGTGGATGCCGAGCGGATCCGCGCCACCGGCCGTCCGGTCATCCAGATCAACACTGGGGCCGGCTGCCACCTTGATGCCGGGATGCTGCAGCACGGTCTGAATGCCCTCAATCCGGCGGCCGGCTCTACGGTCTTCATCGAAAACGTGGGGAATCTGGTCTGTCCGGCGCTGTTCGATCTCGGCGAGAGCGCCAAAGTAGTAATCATTTCTGTCACGGAAGGCGATGATAAACCTCTGAAGTATCCGCACATGTTCATGGCAGCCGATCTGGTGATTATCAATAAATCCGATCTGCTCCCCTATGTTGACTTCGACGTCGACGGGTGCCTCCGCCAGGCACGGCAGCTCAATCCCGGCGTAGAAATGCTGATTGTTTCAGCCACCACTGGCGAGGGTTTGGACGGCTGGTTCGACTGGATCAGGAACCAGGCCGGCACTCCAGCGGCGCCCGGCGCCGCACCGCGAGAGCATCGGATTTCGTCTCTGATGCCCTGATGTTTCACATACTGAGCCCGCTCCCCGGGGTGCGGCTCGCGAAGGAGGCAACGATGCCTACTGCTGCAGCGATGCAGGCCGAAGATACTCTCATCCACGTCCTTTGGATCAATGCGGGACTCAGTTGTGATGGAGATTCTGTCGCCCTGACGGCGGCAACGCAGCCCAGCGTCGAAGAAATCGCCCTCGGAGCCCTGCCCGGTCTGCCGAGGATCGCCATGCACTGGCCGCTGATCGACTTTGAGTGCGGGCCGCAGGAGGGCGCGGACGATTTCCTCGAGTGGTTCCGCAAGGCCGACCGCGGCGAGCTGGAACCGTTTGTGCTGGTGGTCGAGGGGTCCATCCCGAACGAGAAGCTGCACGCGGAGGGCGGCTACTGGTGCGGATTCGGCAACAATGTGGAGACCGGACAGCCGATCACCACCAGCGAGTGGCTGGACCGGCTGGCGCCGAAGGCCACGGCCATCATTGCGGCCGGTACCTGCGCCACCTACGGCGGCATCCACGCGATGGCCGGGAACCCGACCGGGGCCATGGGGGTGCCGGACTACCTTGGCTATGACTGGAAGTCCAAGGCGGGCATCCCGATTGTCTGTGTGCCCGGGTGCCCGATCCAGCCGGACAACCTTTCGGAGACAATGACCTACCTGCTCTACCAGGCCACCGGGCAGGCACCGATGATTCCGCTGGATGAGGCGCTGCGGCCCACATGGTTGTTCGGAAAGACGGTCCATGAGGGCTGCGACCGTGCCGGCTATTACGAGCAGGGCGATTTCGCCACCGAATACGGCTCGCCCAAGTGCATCGTGAAGCTGGGCTGCTGGGGTCCGGTGGTCAAGTGCAACGTGCCCAAGCGCGGCTGGATGAACGGCATTGGCGGCTGCCCCAATGTGGGCGGGATCTGCATCGGCTGCACCATGCCGGGATTCCCGGACAAGTTCATGCCGTTCATGGATGAACCGCCTGGAGGAAAACTGAGCACGAACGCCGTCGGGCCTTATGGGGCCACCATCCGCGCGCTGCGCAAAATAACCATGCACACGCTGGACAAGGAACCAAGTTGGCGCAAGCCGGGCCGACAACTGCTCACCGGTGCGACCCGCACGTGGTAGCAACGCCAACTTTGAAAGAGGTGAAGCAATGACTTCGACGATTCCAATGCCCGCCAAGGGCGGAGCCAGCAGCGACGGCCTGGTGGAGATGGCGTGGGACCCCATCACCCGTATTGTTGGCAGCCTGGGCATCTACACCAAGATCGACTTCAACAACAACCAGGTGGTGGAATGCCACAGTACGTCCTCGATCTTCCGCGGCTACTCCATCTTCATGCGCGGCAAGGATCCGCGCGACGCGCACTTCATCACCAGCCGCATCTGCGGGATCTGCGGTGACAACCACGCCACTTGCTCGTGCTACGCCCAGAACATGGCCTACGGGGTCAAGCCGCCCCACCTCGCCGAGTGGATCGTC
>JBBRKU010000184.1:0-5190 GCA_038231735.1 Actinomycetales bacterium
AGACCAACTCAGGTGCCGTGAGCGAGCGCGGAATGACCTCAACGCTTTCCGGGGAAGCCAGGCTTTCAGGGTCCATGGCGTTCAGTTTGCGGGCAGTGGGCAGCACCCGGGCCTCCAGCGTCCCCACCACAACGTTGTACCTGTCCACGGATGCCTTGAGGGACACCCCCAGCTTCCCGACGCTCTCGCCAAGCTTGCCCAGGCGTGAGTAAAGCTGGCTGGAGAGCTCGAAGAGTTCCTTGGCGCTCTCGGTCAGGACGTCTTGTCGCCAGCTGAAGGCAACGGCCTTGAGGATGGCCAGCAGACTGATGGGGGAGGCCAGTACCACGTTCCGGGAGATGGCGTAGTCCAGCAGGGCCGGATCCGCCAGCAGCGCCGAGGAGAGGATCGACTCCACCGGGACGAAGCAGATCACCAATTCCGGGCTGTTGGCCGCGGATTCCCAATACTTCTTGTTGGCCAGCGTGTCCACGTGTGCCTTGAGGGCCTTGGCATGCTGGGCCAGCAATTCACTGGCGCGGGCAGCCACCTCCGAGCCGTCCGAAGCCGACGCCTCATGGGCCTGCAGGAATGCCGCGAGCGGCACCTTCGCATCGAGAACCAGCTCCTTGCTCCCGGGCAGCCGGACCACCATATCCGGACGGTTCGCCCCATCCGCGGTGAGGGTGTGGACCTGTTCCTCGAAGTCCACATGCGCCAGCATTCCGGCGGCCTCCACGACCCGGCGCAGCTGCACCTCGCCCCATTTGCCCCTGGCGCTGTTGGAGCGCAGCGCGGAGGCCAGGGACTGGGTGGTCAGCAGAAGTTGGGCATCGGCGTCCCTGGCATCGCGCAGCTGCTGGGCCAGCTGCCCGTACTGCTCCACCCGGTCGCGCTCGAGCAGGGCGACCTGGCGCTGCACATCGGAAAGCTTCTCCGCCACCGGACCCAGCGCCTGAAGCACCGAACCATCCGTGGACGCTCTTTCACTCAGCTGCCGGTTCTGGGCAGCCAGCAGCCTACGCTCGGCGTCCGCGCCGGCCAGCTGCGCGGATACCTCACCCAGCCGCGCGCTGACGTCGTCAAACTCTCCCTCTATAACTCCGAGCCGTCGGCGGAGAAACCACGCCGCCACTGCGGCACCAGCGCAAAGTCCAACGATCAGCATCAGCAGGGCCAGCAAAACCACGAATCCGTCCATAGGAAAACCTTCCCATGGGCCACCGACAAAAAGCCGCAGGCCCGCTCGCACCCAACGTGCCCGCATCCAACGTGCTCACCGGGTTGCCCATCAGTGAGCAGAAACGAGTTCTGCGCATCGAACAGCAAACTCAATGAGCAGAACGGTTGGTTCCCACCCCCGACGGCGCCAGCGCCAGCCGCGGCAGCCGCCGTCGTGCGCCGGTATTAAGGGACTCAAGTAAGCTTGGATACCGTGGCTCTTACTATTGGCATCGTCGGACTGCCCAACGTCGGCAAATCAACACTCTTCAACGCACTCACCCGCAACAACGTGCTCGCCGCGAACTACCCGTTCGCCACCATCGAGCCCAACGTCGGCGTGGTCAGCCTCCCGGATCCGCGCCTGCAGCAGCTCGCCGAGGTCTTCGGCTCGCAGCGGCTGCTCCCCGCGACGGTCTCCTTCGTGGACATCGCCGGCATCGTGAAGGGCGCCTCGGAGGGGGAGGGGCTTGGCAACAAGTTCCTGGCCAACATCCGCGAAGCCGAGGCCATTGCCCAGGTCATCCGCGTGTTCGATGACCCGGACGTGGTGCACGTTGACGGCAAGGTCGATCCGCGCTCGGATATGGAGACCATTAATACGGAGCTGATCCTGGCGGATCTGGAGACGGTGGAGAAGGCCCTTCCCCGGGTGGAAAAGGCCGTCAAGCTCAAACAGCGCGAGGCTGGGGAACTGGCGGCCATCGAGAAGGCCAAGGCCGTGCTGGAACGCGGCGACACGATTTTCGCTTCGGTGGCCAGCGACAAGCTGGAAATGGAATACCTGCGCGAACTGAGCCTGCTGACGGCCAAGCCGTTCATCTACGTCTTCAACGTGGACGACGCGGTCCTGGGCAGTCCGGAACGCCAGCGCGAGCTGCTGGAGCTGGTGGCGCCGGCGGATGCGATCTTCCTGGACGCCAAGCTGGAGGCGGACCTGGTGGAGCTGGATCCCGAGGAGGCCAGGGAAATGCTGGAGATGAACGGCCAGGACGAGTCCGGACTGGACCAGCTGGCCCGGGTCGGCTTCCACACGCTGGGGCTGCAGACCTACCTGACCGCCGGGCCCAAAGAGACCCGCGCATGGACCATTCACCGCGGCGACACGGCTCCGCAGGCCGCAGGCGTTATCCACACGGACTTCCAGCGCGGCTTCATCAAGGCCGAGGTGGTCAGCTTTGACGAGCTGATCTCCGCCGGTTCGATGGCGGAGGCCAAGGCCCGCGGCAAGGTCCGGATTGAGGGCAAGGAGTATGTGATGGCCGACGGCGACGTGGTTGAATTTAGATTCAATGTATAATTTCTGACCTTCTGAGACCTTTTGCGATGGCCGCTAAGAACACATGTTCTTGGCGGCCATGGGCTTTTTTCCATCGGTTGCCAAGGCAAAATGATGCCGCCCGCATTTTGCTTCATAACGAACGAGTGACCAAACTCGTGGCCGCAATCAAAGTCGGTCAAAAGACTTAAGGCACCGTTCTTGCCTGGCGTTGGATCCGCTCTGCGGGCGCGCCCGCAGAGGACGACTTAACGTCACACAGCCCGGCGAAGCCCGTAGCCGTAATTCCCTTAGAACAGCGGCCAGGGCACCGCCGACATCTCACCGCTCGGAGCCGGAAGCCGCCCTGCCAAGCGCAACCGGGCGCAGCGCGCGGCGAGCGATGCGATTTCTTCGGCACTGAGCAAGTCCGCCAGGTTTCGGCCCAGCCCACCGTGCAGTCCTTCGCTGACACGATCTATGCCGTCGCGTTCCTCGGCGGTCAGAGCGTCTCCCAGCCATCCCCACAGGACCGTGCGCAGCTTGTGGTCACGGTGAAAGGTGAGCCCATGGTCCACGCCGTGCCGGTGTCCGTCCGTCATGGCAAGAACGTGGTCGCCTTTGCGGTCGGCGTTGTTGACGACCATGTCGAACACCGCCATGCGTCTGAGCGCTGGCGAGTCTTCGTGAACGAGGGCGACCATCCGTCCGTTTTCATCTCGTCCCTCGAGAACGTGTTTCCAGCCAGTCTCCGGCACGTGGTCCGTCGCGACCAGGTTGACGGCGCTTTGGGCGGGGTCTTGCTCCTGCCAGAGCTGCACCATTCCTTCGCCCATCGGACCATCGCGCAGCCAGGTGTGCGGCACGACGTCCCAGCCGAAGGCCTGCGAGACCATGTAGGCGGCCACCTCCCGGTGAGCCAGGGTGCCGTGGGGAAAATCCCACAGCGGACTTTCGCCTGCTATCGGCTTATAGACGACCACCACGTCGCCGATGCTACCCAGAAATGTAGCGTTTGAAGCCGTCGTGATGCGGCCGGTGAGCGTCAGCTCGGCGGTCACTAGGTCCGTCGCTGGCATCAGACCTCGGGAAGGGTGCAGATGTGCCCGTCGGCGTCTATGGGGTAACCGCAGAGCGAGCACGTCGGACGCCCGGCGCCCACGATCTCACGGGTGCGCTTGGCGAATGCGCGGGCGGTGCCGACCGGCATTCGCACCAGCAGCATTTCGGGCTCCGTAGCGCCGTCCTCATCAAGCGATTCGTCGTTCTCATCAACATCGACATCGGTGATGGGGTAGGCCTCTATTACGACCTGGGCCGTGGTTGGGTCCCAGCCTAAGCTCATGGCGCCGGTACGAAACTGCTCCTGAACGGCCTCGAGCTGGTCATTGTCGACAAGTTCAATGGGAGTACTCGTGGGAACGCTGAAGGGGTTGCCCTCGACGGTGATGAGCTGGTCGAGAATTTCGTCGATCTTCTCCGCGAGCAGAGCCGACTGCTGCTTCTCCAGGGCAATACTCACGATCTGCGTCCCTGCGCGCACCTGCAGGTAGAACGTGCGCGCCCCCGGAAGGCCAATGGTGCCAACGACGACCCGATCAGGCCAGGCAAACTCGTGAACTCGTGTAGGCATGTCAGTATTTTAGGCACATGACGTTCATGGCGCCTTTTGCCCCGCACCGCCGCCCACCGGCGCATCGCCAGAGTGGATGCCGTTCGACAGCCACGACAGGTCACCCGCGTCGGTGTTGGTCGCGTAGACGCTCGGCCGACTAGCGCCGTAGCGCACGATCGATACGGAGGCGGGGCCCACGTTAATGCGCTGGAACAGGTCAAGGTGCATGCCGAGCGCGTCGGCGAGGATTGACTTGATGATGTCACCGTGGCTCACCGCCACCCACACGGCCCCTGGCCCGTACTCGGCTTCGAAGGCTGCATCGTGGCGTCGAATCGCTGCCACCGACCGAGCCTGCATCGCGGCCATGGATTCACCGCAGGGAAAGACGACGGCGGACGGTTGTGACTGCACAACCGGCCACAAATCCTCGGTCGCGAGATCACTGAGCGTGCGGCCCTGCCACTGGCCGTAATCGCACTCGGTGAGATCGAGATCGACCGGCGCGTACGGCGTGCCCGCCTGGCGATCGAGGATGTGCTGGGCGGTCTGCTGACAACGCTCAAGAGGGCTCGACACCACCCCGACTACGGGCACGGCCGCGAGCCGGTCTCCGGTCAGAGCCGCCTGGTCGCGCCCGATCTGGTCCAGGCTGACGCCGACGGCCCGACCGGCCAGCAGTCCAGTGGCATTGGCTGTGGTGCGGCCGTGCCGCACGAGAATAACTGTCGCCATCCACCCAGCCTAACCACCCGCTCGATGGCGGTGTGAACCGTACGGGGTCGCGCGTCGAGCAGGCAGATAAAGCACTGGCGGAACCCTTCAAGCACGCCGACGCGCTCAAAGCCGCTCACCCGGACTCGGCACGCATTGACCAGCTCATGGCCGACGCTGCAAAACCGGAAGAACCGGCACAGCCAGAACCCGTTACCTTCTTAGTAGCCCCGCATGGAGGAAGTCCTGTAGCCGCTCCGCGTCGGATCCAGTAGGTCCCGCCCTCTCAGAGCGGGTCGTGTGCCATTGGTTGTGATGGGCCACGCCGACCCCGCGCTGTGCGCCCAGAACCAGGGCGCGGCACTCTTTGGAGAAGACGGCGGGCGACGACGCGGCCCGAACG
>JBBRKU010000185.1:0-5178 GCA_038231735.1 Actinomycetales bacterium
CCGCGCCCGTAGGTCTTGGACAGGCCCGTCGCGGCAACGGCTGCCTGCTGGGCCGTGGTGTTCTGGTGCGTCAGTGTGGTCATATTTACACGCTAACCGCGGGGCAGTCGCGCCCACATCCGGCTGCGGGAGGATTCCGCGCGGGGTTCCCGGCCCGGTTCTGCTACCAGGGGATGAGGGCACGACGACGGCGCTGAGGTGTCCGCTCGGCCGTGGCCGGCCTCCTTCGACCACCGGTTTCGCTGGTCGAGCTTGTCGAGACCCGGTCAGCCGGGGGAGACGATGCCCGTTTCGTAGGCGATGACCACAATCTGCACCCGGTCGCGCGCGCCGAGTTTGCCCAGGATGTGGCCCACATGGGTTTTGACCGTAGCCTCGGAAAGGAACAGGTGCGCCGCAATCTCCGGATTGGACAGCCCCTGGGCGATCAGCGTGAACACCTCCCGCTCCCGGACAGTGAGGGAGTCGACGGCGGCGCGGTGCGCGTCCTTGGCGTGGCTCGGGGCGCTGAGCAGCGGCGCCACATGCTCCAGCAGCCTCCTGGTGGTGGACGGCGCGATCACTGCATCGCCGCGATAGACCGTACGGATGGCCTCCAGCAGTTCCTCGGGAGGTGCGTCCTTGAGCAGGAAACCGCTGGCCCCGGCCTGGATGGCGGGCAGCGCGTATTCGTCCAGATCGAACGTGGTCAGCACCACGACCTTGAGCTCGGCGAGCCGGGAACCTGGGGTGGCGTTGCGGGTCCGCTCCATCAGCTGGCGGGTGGTTTCGATCCCGTCCATGCTGGGCATCCGTACATCCATCAGCACCACATCCGCCACGGTCGCGGCGAGGCCGGCCAGCGCCTCGTGACCGTTGCCCGCCTGCACCACCACCTCCAGGTCAGGCTGGCTGTTGATCAGCATGGTGAAGCCGGAACGGACCAACTGCTGGTCATCCACCAGCGCCACCCGGATCGGGGCGCCGTCGAATGTGCCGCCGGAGGCCGGGACGGTCGGGCCAAAAGATGCGGGACTCAAAGCTAGGCCTCCGTGTAGGGGATAAAGGCGGTGATCTGGAAACCGCCGCCGGTGCGGGGGCCGGCCTCCAGTGTTCCATCGTAGAGCTTCACCCGTTCCGCCATTCCCCGGATGCCGTTGCCGCCTCCCGCACCGCCCAGTGTGCTGCCGTCGGCGGCGACGGGACGGTCGGCGGCAGCCCCGCGGCCGTCGTCGAGCACGTCGATCTGCAACCCGCGGCTCTGCCAGGCCAGAACGGTCCGGGCGGAGGCGCGCGGCCCGGCATGTTTGAGGACGTTGGTCAGCCCCTCCTGGAAGACGCGGTAGGCGGCCAGCTCGGCCCCCGCGGGAAGGCCGCGGCGCGGCTTGCCGGTCTGGTCAAAGCTGAGCTCCAGCCCAGCGGCCCGGAAGCCGAGCAACAGCTCGTCCAGGTCCGCCAGTCCGGGCACGGGACGCGTAGAGACCTCCTCGCCGCCGCGCAGCACGCCCAGCAGCCGCCGCATCTCCTGCAGCGAGGTCCGTCCGGTTTCCGCGATGGTCCGCAACGTTTCGGTGGCAACGGCCGGATCCGCGGCGGCGGCGTACCGGCCGCCGTCGGCCTGGGTGATGATGACCGAGAGCGAGTGCGCCACGATGTCGTGCATCTCCCGGGCAATATGGGAGCGCTCGTCGGAGGCGGCCAGCGCGCGTTCCTGCTGCTGCTCGATCTCCAGCCGGCGTGCCCGGTCCTCCAGTGCCTGCACGCGCAGCCGCCGGGTCCGGGTCAGGTCCCCGAAGGTCCAGGCAAACATCACCAGCGCCCACAGCAGCACGGTCAGGAACGCGGCGTACGGCAGGTTCGCCACCACCGGCGCGTTGGCCGTGGAGTAGAACCGGGTGATCAGCATGACGGCGCCGGCCAGCGCCAGCCCGAGGCCGCCCAGGCTCGCCCAGCGCGGGGCATAGGCGGCGAGGGCATAAACAGCCAGGATGACGGCAACGTCCGCCGGCAACGGCGTGATGGCCAGGGCCCACTGGCCAAGGGCGACGACGGCGATGGCGGCTCCCGCGGGCACGGTGCGGATCCTGCGCCACGCCAGCGGGATCACCAGAAGCGCCTGGGTCACCAGCGGGGCCACGCCCTGGTTGCCGGCGAGGCTGATCAGCGAGACGAAGCCAAGCAGCATGAGCATCAGGGTGCAGTCGACGGCGAGGGTGTGCTTCCGGAACCAGTCGTAGATGCGATGCATGGGCATGATCTAAAACTCTAGGTTGTCCGGGCGCCGCAGGCATCATGCGATGGTCTGAGGCCACCCCGGTGGGGGCGCCCGTCCGGAGTGTGAGACGCGTTGCCCATCATGTGGATGAACTGGCTACGCTGAAAGGCATGAGCGCATCCATCAATCTGGCTGTCATTCCCGGCGACGGCATTGGCCCGGAAGTTATCGCGGAGGCCGTGAAGGTCCTCGGCAAAGTCTGCGCAGCCGACGGTATTGCGCTGCAGCGGACCGAGTACAAGCTCGGAGCCGAGCACTGGCTGCGTACCGGCGAGACCCTGCCGGATGCCACCTTGAATGAGCTGCGCAAGCATGACGCGATCCTGTTCGGTGCCGTCGGCGCAGCGCCGGGTGACACCCGGATCCCGTCCGGTCTGATCGAACGCGAAATGCTGCTCAAGCTCCGCTTCAGCCTTGACCACTACGTCAACCTGCGCCCGTCCCGGCTGTATCCGGGGGTGGACAGCCCGCTGGCCAACCCGGGCACCATCGACTTCGTGGTGGTCCGCGAGGGCACCGAAGGACCCTATGTCGGCAATGGCGGCGCCCTGCGCGTGGGCACCCCGCAGGAAGTGGCCACCGAGGTTTCGGTCAATACGGCCTACGGCGTGGAGCGCGTAGTCCGGGACGGATTCCGGCGGGCCGCCGAGCGGCCGCGCCGAAAGCTCACCTATGTGCACAAGCACAATGTGCTGGTGCACGCCGGCCACCTGTGGAAGCGCACCGTGGAGGCGGTCGCCGCGGACTTCCCGGAGGTTGAGGTTGACTATCTGCACGTGGATGCGGCGATGATCTTCCTGGTCACGGACCCGGCCCGGTTTGACGTCATTGTCACGGACAACCTCTTTGGGGACATCATCACGGACCTCGCCGCGGCCGTCACCGGCGGCATCGGCCTGGCCGCGTCCGGCAACATCAACATGGACCGCACAGCACCGTCCATGTTCGAGCCGGTGCACGGCTCCGCGCCGGACATCGCCGGCCAGCAGAAGGCGGATCCGACGGCGGCCATTCTGTCCGCGGCCCTGCTGCTGGACCACCTCGGCCTGGGGGAAGCCGCGGTCCGCGTTGAGGCCGCCGTCGTTGCCGATATTGCGGAACGGAAAAGCAGGCCCGCGGGCCGGAGCACCAGCGACATCGGCGATGCCATCGCGGCGTCCCTCTGATCTCCCCTCGGGGGTAGGCTTGAGATCGTAAAACCGCGTGCATGCTGGAGTGCACCACTATGTGGAGGAACCATGACCCAGACAGTCAGCGAACTGGAGTTCACGAAGCAGCTCTCGGCGCACCCCAAATCGGCCGAAGAGCGCGACGCCATCCTAGCCAGCCCGGGATTCGGCGACCACTTCACGGACCACACCGCCGTCGTCGACTACAGCGTCGGAGCCGACGGCAAGGGGGGCTGGACAAATGCCCGCGTGGAGCCGTACGGTCCCATCGCCATGGATCCGGCCGCCGCGGTGCTGCACTACGGCCAGGAGATTTTCGAGGGGCTGAAGGCGTACAGGCACGCCGATGGTTCGGTCTGGACCTTCCGTCCCGAGGCAAACGCCGCCCGGATGAACCGCTCGGCGGCCCGCCTGGCCCTGCCGCAGCTGCCCGAACAGGTCTTCCTCGATGCCATCCGCGCCCTGGTCCAGGCCGACCACGAATGGGTCCCCTCCCGCGACGGCGACAGCCTCTACCTGCGACCGTTCATGATCGCCACCGAGGCGTTCCTGGGTGTCCGCCCGGCCCGCGAGGTCTCCTTCCGTGTCATTGCCTCCCCGGCCGGCAATTACTTCGGCGGGGAGCTAAAGCCGGTCTCCATCTGGATCTCGCGCAACTACGCCCGCGCCGGCCGCGGCGGAACCGGTGCGGCCAAGTGCGGCGGCAACTACGCCGCATCCCTGGCTGCGCAGCTGGAAGCCGAGGCGCACGGCTGCAAGCAGGTCCTGTTCCTGGATCCGTTCAATGACAACGCCGTTGAGGAATTGGGCGGCATGAACGTCTTCTTCGTCTTCAAGGACGGCCGGCTGGTCACCCCCGCGCTGACCGGCACCATCCTGGCGGGCGTGACGCGCGCCTCCGTTATCCAGCTGGCCCAGGACCGCGGGCTCGACGTCCAGGAACGGAAGATCACGCTGGACGAATGGCGCGACGGCGTTGCCTCCGGAGAGATCACCGAGGTCTTCGCCTGCGGCACGGCGGCGGTCATCACCCCCATCGGCCTGCTCAAGGATGAAACTGAGAGCATTGGATCCGTTGACGCCAAGGCCGGCGAGGTGGCCATGAGCATCCGCGAACAGCTCCTTGGCATCCAGACCGGCACCGTCGAAGACACGCACGGCTGGCTGAGCCGCCTGGCCTGACGCCTCCCGCTTCCAGCAGAAAGCACGACCGCAACACACGACGGCGGCCGTCCCACCATCCGGGGTGGGGCGGCCGCCGTCGTCGTGCTGCCAACTTATCCACAGCCGCGGCAGCGCCTATTGCGTCCGAAACTCGCTTGCAGTGCAATCAATGCATGCGTTGTCAGTCTGCGTTCGCGGCACCCAATTGGAAGGTGTTGGTTTTAAAACGCGACTGCAATGCAACCAATGCCTGCAACGTCAGCAGTGCAATCAAACTTTGGGAGGAACTATGCCGTCGGTAACCGTGAGGAACCTGGAGCCCGGAACCGTGAGTGAACTGCGGATCCTGGCTGCAAAGAATGGACGGTCGATGCAGGCCGAACTGAGAAGAATGATCCTGCGCCACGTGGACTCGCCGGCGGCTCAGGCTGAGGATCCATCGAAGCTGCCGATAGCGCTGCTGGCGGCACCTGAGTGGTACGACGAGCTCTTTGAATTCAGGGCCATCGCCTTCGGGTTGCGGGACGCCGAGGTGCATCAGTGGCGATCGCCGATGCGCGATGCGGGGGCTGCAAAATGATGCTGCTGGAC
>JBBRKU010000186.1:0-5178 GCA_038231735.1 Actinomycetales bacterium
CATGTCCATAACCCCACTCTCCCAGAGGGCACTGACAATTTAGACGAGGGACTAAAGACCTGGCGGCAGGGTCTCTACTCGGCCGCAAGCGGCCACCATCGACCGCCGGGACTGCGTCGCATCGCCGGGACCAGCCCGGCCGGGACGCACCCGGAGCCGAGGACGCAGGGGTGACCATCGCCGTCGTCGGCTGCCCCGTCGCAACTCCATGAGCCAGTCTTGGCTCCTCAACCCCTTCAAAAAACAAGCGCTACCGGTGACCACCGACATTATTCGAGGCGCCCGTCGCCCACCCCCTTACTCCATCCGAAAAGAGATCCAGGGCGACATTGCGACGGCGGGCAGCGGGGTCGCTGAGGTACTCCGCCTCTCCCACGCCATGATTCGTTCAAGACGCTGCTTGCGCCGCTCCCAGTCGGGCATGACCGATTCCTGGAGCTCGTAGAAATCCCGGCTGTGGCTTGGAATAAGCAGGTGGCACAGTTCGTGGGTGATCACGTAGTCGATCGACTCCATCGGTGCACGAACGAGGTCCGGGTTAAGCAGCAATCGTCCACGCGGCGACATCGAGCGCCATCGGGTTGGCATTCGTTGAAGGCGCAGACCTGCGGGCTCCACGGCGCTCGGGTTCGGAAATCTTTGGCGATTGAGCTCCACTCGGCGCGGCAGTTGAATGCGCGCGCTTGCGAAACCAGGATGTCACGTTCTTCTCAATTGCCGCAGTGTCGTCGAAGGCAATTCCAGTCACCTCGAGAAATCCACGCACCATCTTCACCTGGGCAGGATCAGGAGCCCCCGTCGCGTTCTCGCCCGGTACGGCGCGTATCCGATACTGTCTGCCCATGTAAAGATGCGTTTCACCCGGAACATAGCGGCGTGCGGGTGTGCGCGGACGGAACTCCGCGAAGGGGCGTTGTTGGGCAAGAATCCACCGGGCGCGCCTGCGCACTCTGTCAGCGATGTCCTCCACTGCCGCGTTGGTTGGCGCCGTCACGCGAACCAACCCGTCGGGCTCCACCGCGATTTCAAGCGTGCCGCGCTCCCGTCGCTCCAAACGATACTCAATGACCTGTGTGCCGTAATCAATATGCCGCATCTCCAGCATCATTTCTTAAAGCGCGCCCTTGCTACCTTCAGGACCGCGGTTGTGAGGCTGTCCACCACGGGCTGTCTCATCCGGACGCCGCGGCGTTCACCAAAGTCATAGAAAAAGTCATCAAGTTCCGTGGCCAAGGCATTCTGCTCATTTGGCTTGGCCCGGAAGTTGACCACCATCCGGCCACGAACCCTGTCCACCACCGTCTTTGCCATGTCCGCCCTTTCGTCGTCGGATACAGCCAGAAATTCTTCGAGTGCCGACTCCATAAAGCTCGTGCCGAGCGCGCCGTAAATCGCGGCAGCGTCGTCGTCGTGCGCAATCGAAGGGGGAAGCGCCGCGCCGCGGTCACCGCTGGCCAGCTGTTCAGCTATCTCCCGGGCCTGCAGCAGGTACCGTTCACCGTCCCGGCGACGGCGGTACTCGTCAATGGCTCGGGTTAAAACGCCGCGGCGGACTCAAACTCCACCGGTGGATTCGGGCCTAGCCCAGGCCTAGCCCAGCAGATCCACGGCGTCCTTATCGGCCTGGAGCTCATCCTGGAACCGGGTGTAGCGGGCGATGTGCTGGGGCCGGCGCCGGATGATGAGCCAGGCGATGCCGAGGATCACGAACCATATCGGCGTCACCAGGAGGGCTTGGAGGGTGTCCTCCTTTTGGGTCAGCGCCCAGATCAGGAATGCGAAGAAAGCCAGCACCACGTAGCACATGGCCACCCCACCGGGCATTTTGAACTTTGATGCCGCGTGGAGCTGGGGACGCCGCTTACGGTAAACGATGTAGCTGATGAGGATGATGGTCCAGACGAACATGAACAGCAGTGCCGAGATGGTGGTCACCACGGTGAAGGCCTCGATGATGGACTGGCCGGCGTAGAGCAGGACGACGGCGGCCAGCAGGAAGGTGCAGGAGAACATCAGGGCGTTGGCCGGCACATGGTTGCGGGTGAGTCTGCCGAATTTCCCGGGGGCGTTCCCCTCCTGGGCCAGGCCGTAGACCATCCGGGAGGTCGAATAAATGCCGGAGTTGGCCGAGGAGGTGGCACTGGTCAGGACCACGAAGTTGATGGCTGCGGCGGCTATCCCCAGGCCGGCGAGGGTGAACATGGCCACGAAGGGGCTCTTGCCTGCGGTGATCTCCCTCCAGGGTGTCACGGCGATGATCACGATGAGGGCGACGACGTAGAAGAGCATGACGCGCACGGGGATGGAGTTGATGGCCTTGGGCAGGTTCTTTTCCGGGTCCTTGGCCTCGGCCGCCGTCGTGCCGACCAGTTCGATGCCGACGAAGGCAAAGACGGCGATCTGGAATCCGGCGACGAAGCCCATCGGTCCGGTCGGGAAGAGGCCGCCGTCGTTCCACAGGTTGGTGAAACTCGCCTGCGCGCCGTTGGGTGCATGGAAGGCCGAGAAGACCATGACGAGGCCGACGATGATGAGCGTGACGATGGCGACGATCTTCACCAGGGCGAACCAGAATTCCGTTTCGCCAAAGGCCTTCACGGTGGGAAGATTCAGGCCCAGCAGGAGGGCAATGGCCGCCAGGGCCGGGATCCACAGCGGCAGGTCCGGCCACCAGAATTTCACGTAGCCGGAAATGGCGATGATGTCCGCGATGCCCGTCACGATCCAGCAGAACCAGTAGGTCCATCCGGTGAAGAACCCCGCCCAGGGTCCCAGGAGGTCCGCGGCGAAATCGCTGAAGGACTTATATTTCAGGTTGGAGAGCAGCAGTTCGCCCATGGCGCGCATGACGAAGAACAGCATGAAACCGATGATCATGTAGACGAAAATGACAGACGGGCCGGCCAGACTGATGGTCTTGCCCGACCCCATGAACAATCCAGTGCCGATTGCCCCGCCGATGGCGATCAGCTGGATGTGGCGGTTGGACAGCGAGCGGGAGAGATGAGGGTCCTGCGGAGTTTGGGAGCTGGTTTGGCTGGCCGCTGGGGCCAATGTGTCTTCAGACATGGGACTACTCTCTCAGCGAAGGTAGGACGGGGACACCGGATTGATCAGGCGGGCCTGCAGTCGTTGATGTTCCGGGAAGGGGGGCGGGCAGGCTTGGATGGACCGTCGTGGCGACGGCCTTCATGACACGAATGGGGGATGGTTTCGGCGGCCGGCCCTCCCGGAGGGTGGCCACCGGACCAGTGTGAAAGGGATCACGATCAAATGTCAAACCGGCCGTGATGGCGCAGGCATGCGCCGGCCGGGCCTCAGGGGCGAGGCCGTTTTGGCCTGCCCAATTTTGTCCGGCGGCCGCATTTCCTGTATCGTGTGAGCCGAATCACCCACAATTTAACATGCCTTTCGAACCGTGGCGGGAGAGTCCTCCCGAACCATCAACCGGGCAGGCGCCGTAGGAGCA
Organism: Actinomycetales bacterium; assembly: GCA_038231735.1. Taxonomy (GTDB): domain Bacteria; phylum Actinomycetota; class Actinomycetes; order Actinomycetales; family Micrococcaceae; genus Arthrobacter_M. The sequence goes on from JBBRKU010000186.1 coordinate 3,470, forward strand.
AATCCTCCCCAGGAATCTCTCAGGCCCCCGTACCGCCGCGGCGAGGCAACTCTGGAAAGCAGTCAGGCGAAGGCCCGGACTCACCGACGGTGCAAGCAGAGGCCATGCGAAGCGTGGCTGTGCGGAATCTCTCAGGTCCAATACAGAGCGGGGAGGAACTCGGTCCATTCCGGCGCAAACGGCGTCGGCCATACCTTGGAGTTCCTCATGACGGTTCAACCATCCAGCACAACTTTCCCCGACCGGCACATCGGCGCCCGCCGCCAGGCCGACGTCGAGACCATGCTCAAGGCCATCGGCTACGACAGCGTCGACGGCCTTGTGGACACCGCCCTGCCGGCCAGCATCCGCCAGGAACGGCCGCTGCAGCTGCAGCCGGCGCTGAGCGAGGTTGAGGCGCTGGCCGCCCTTCGTGCTCTGGCGGCGAAGAACAAGACCGCGGTCCAGATGATTGGGCAGGGCTATTACGACACCGTGACTCCGCCGGTGATCCGCCGCAACATCCTGGAGAACCCTGCCTGGTACACCGCCTACACGCCGTACCAGCCGGAAATCTCCCAAGGCCGGCTGGAGGCGCTGCTGAACTTCCAGACCATGGTCGAGGATCTCACCGCGCTGCCCGTGGCCAACGCGTCGCTGCTGGATGAAGCCACCGCCGTGGCCGAGGCCGTGCTGCTGATGCGCCGGGCCAACAAGAACAAGAGCGCCGCCAACGGCAAGACCGTGCTGGATGCGGATCTGCTGCCGCAGACCATCGCCATCGTGAGGGGTCGGGCCGAGGCACTGGGCTTCGAGGTGGAGGTCGCGGACCTGTCCGCAGGCCTTCCGGACGGTGAGATCAACGGCGTCGTGCTGCAGCAGCCCGGCGTCTCCGGCCGCGTCGTCGACCACGCGCCCGTGATCGCCGCGGCCAAGGACCGGGGTGCGATGGTCACCGTCGCGGCCGATCTGTTGGCGCTGACCATGATCACGCCGCCGGGGGAGCAGGGTGCGGACATCGCCGTCGGCACCGCCCAGCGCTTCGGCGTCCCGCTGTTCTTCGGCGGCCCGCACGCGGCCTACATGGCCGTGCGCAACGGATTGGAGCGCGCCCTCCCCGGCAGACTGGTCGGCGTCTCCGTGGATGACACCGGAGCCACCGCGTACCGGCTGGCGCTGCAGACCCGGGAGCAGCATATCCGCCGTGAGAAGGCGACCTCCAACATCTGCACCGCCCAGGCGCTGCTGGCCATTGTGGCCAGCATGTACGCGGTCTACCACGGGCCCGAAGGCCTCAAGGCCATTGCCCTGACCGCGCACAACCATGCCCGTGACCTGGCGGCCGCGCTGCACAATGCCGGGCTGGAATTGGTCAGTGATACCTTCTTCGACACCATCACCGTAAAGGTTCCCGGGCGGGCCACAGGGATCATCGCCGCCGCCGAGGCCCGCGGCATCAACCTGCGCAGCATCGACGCGGACCACGTCGGCGTATCCGCCGATGAAACCACGACGGCGGACACCATCGCCGCAGTCGCGGAGGTCTTCGGCGCCACCCCCGTCGCCGGAACGGGAAGCTTCGTCCTGCCGGCCGCCGTCGTGCGTACCTCCGGCTACCTGGGCCACCCGGTCTTCCACAGCCACCGGTCCGAAACGCAGCTGATGCGCTACCTGCGCAGGCTCAGCGACCGCGACCTGGCCCTCGACCGCACCATGATCCCGCTGGGCTC
>JBBRKU010000187.1:0-5175 GCA_038231735.1 Actinomycetales bacterium
CCATGCCGGAGGCGGTCAGAGCGCTGACCGCCTCCGCGGTCAGGAAGCGCAGCCGTACCGAGCGCGGATAGTAGCTCTCCAGCTCGGCCTTCGCCCGGTACGGCGTCCCGCGCCGGGAGGCCGCGGCGATCAGCGGCTCGCGGCCAGAGGGCTGGTAGCGCAGTGCCTCCCCTGCCGGCAGCCCGGTCTCCACAAAATTTCCGCCGCGCCCCTCGGTCAACTGTCCCACGACATCGAAAAAGTTCAGCCCCATACCCCGCACCAGCACCGGCTGCCCGGCGGGCAGAGCATCCCAGTCCACATCATTGGGCACGGCGGGCGGCCAGTACCTCAGCCCCGCCTTGGCCGCCCCAGCGGCCAAAAGCTCCTGCTCCGGGCCCAGCCGGGACGGCAGGTGCCCCAGCGCCAGGACCACGCGGTCCGCTGTCAGCCGGGTGCCGTCGGCGAGGTCGACGGCGTAGCCTCCCGCCGCCGTCGTTCCCGCAGCGCTCCGATCGGAAGGGTCGACGGCGCCGCCTCCCGCCGCCGTCGCCCTGATGGCCGTCACCTCGGTCCGGTGTTCGCGCAGCGTAACCCCGGCCGGAAGCTGCGCGGTGAGCTGCTCGAACGTCCAGCGCAGGTAGCGGCCGTAGACGGCGCGGCTGGGGAAGCTGGTGGATTCCAGCGTGGCCAGCTCCGCCGTGTCCTCCTCGCTCAGCGACTCGTCCGGGGCGGCCCGCTGCGCCACGCGCCACTCGTCGAAGCTGAGTTTGGTCAGCGAAGCCGCCGGCAGCTCCCCGCCGGGGACCAGCGTCGGGTAAAAGGACTGCGTGTTCATCAGGTAGAGGCGGGACTGGTCCGTGCGCCAGACGTGCCCGGGCCCGGCCGGGAAGGGGTCAATCAGGTCAATCACCAGGGCCGGCAGCTGCTCCGGCGTGGCGGCAACCCGGGCCAGCAGGCGTTCCAGTACGGACGTTCCGCGGGGTCCGGCACCCACGATTGCCACCCGAACGGTCCGCGCATCAGCCATAGTGAGAGCTTAATGGACCGCAGCCCTCTCCCCGGCGCAGGATTTGCCTAGGATGAACAGATGACCGCCACGGATTCCGGCCCAGCCGCCACCAGTCCATCCGCCGGCGTTCCCGCCAGCGTTCCCGAAGCCAGCCTTCCCGAAGCCCGGGCCGAGGAGCCGGGGGATGAATTCCTCTGGCTCGAGGACATCTACGGCGACGGGCCACTAAATTGGGTGCGCGAACGCAACGCCCGCACGGATGCCATGCTGCTGAACCCCGAGTACGAGGCCCTTGAGGCGAGCGTGCTGGAGGTGCTCGACTCCACCGACCGGATCCCGATGGTCAGCAAGCGCGGCGACTGGTACTACAACTTCTGGCGCGACGAACAAAACCCGCGCGGACTCTGGCGCCGCGCCGGCTGGGAAAGCTACCTCACGGACCGGCCGGACTGGCAGATCCTGCTGGACCTGGACGCGCTCGGTGCCGCGGAGGGGATCCAGTGGGTCTTCTCCGGCGCCAGCCTGCTGCGCCCGGCCGTCGACGGCGAGCCGTACCGCAAGGCGATGATCGCGCTGTCCCCGGATGGCGGGGACGCCGTGACGTTCCGCGAGTTCGACGTCGAGGACCGCGCCTTTGTCTCCGGTGGCTTTGAGCTGCCCACCGCCAAGACCCGGCTGAGTTGGCTGGATGCGGACACCCTCTACGTCGGCACGGACTTCGGCCCCGGTTCGCTGACCACCTCCTCCTACCCGCGCAGTTCCCGGATCCTTCGCCGCGGCCAGCCGTTGGCGGATGCCCCGACGTTCTTCGAGGTCCCGGAAGACCATATGACCGGCGGGGTCCGGCACGATTCCACGCCCGGGTTCGAACGCGACGTCGCCTACGACGTCGTCGATTTCTTCAGCAGCCGCAGCTACCTGCGGATCGACGGCGAGTGGGTGCACATCGACGCGCCCGACGACGTCAATGTCTGGCTGCACCGGCAGTGGCTGCTGTTCCGGCCGCAGCGCGACTGGGAGCTCGATGGCGCCACCCATCCCGCCGGTTCCCTGCTGGCCGCGGAGCTGGCGGCGTATCTGACCGGCAGCCGTGCCCTGACAACCGTTTTCACCCCGGACGAGCACACCTCGCTGCAGTCCTGGAGCTGGACCGAAGACTTCCTGCTGCTGAACCTGCTCCGCGATGTTTCCTCCGAAATCCGTGTGGTTCAGCCGGGTGCCTGGACGAACCGCGTCCTGGATGCCTGCCCTCCGCTGCACTCGGTGGACGCGTACGCCGTCGACGACGAGGACAGTGACGACTACTGGCTGCTCGCCACGGGCTTCCTGACGCCGTCCACCCTGGAGCGCGGCGGTCTGGGGGCCGGCGGTCGGGGAGCCGGGCCCGGGCCCGATGGGGACGTGGCCCGGAAAGTGAAGGCATCGCCGTCGTTCTTCGACGAATCGGGCTACGAGGTCCAGCAGCACTTCGCTCTCTCCCAGGACGGCACCCGGGTGCCGTACTTCCAGATCGCCGCCAAGGGCCTGACGCTCGACGGCGCGAACCCCACCGTGCTCAGCGGCTATGGCGGGTTTGAAGTTTCCCGGACCCCCACCTACAGCGGCGCGGTGGGCCGGACCTGGCTGGAACGCCGGGCCGAGATCCGCGGCGTTGAGCGCCACGGGGTCTATGTGGTCGCGAACATCCGCGGTGGCGGCGAATACGGACCCGGCTGGCACCGTGCGGCGCTGCAGGAGAAGCGCCACCGCGCCTACGAGGATTTTGCCGCCGTCGCCCAGGACCTGATCCTCCGCGGCGTAACGTCCCGGGAGCACCTGGGCTGTGAAGGCCGCAGCAACGGAGGGCTGCTGGTGGGCAATATGCTCACCAGCTACCCGGAACTGTTCGGGGCGGTGTCCTGCGGCGTGCCGTTGCTGGACATGCGCCGCTACACCAAGCTCTCCGCCGGATACTCCTGGATTGCCGAATATGGGGACCCGGATGTGCCCGAGCAATGGGCGTTCGTGCGGACCTTCTCCCCGTATCATCTGCTCCGCGACAGCGCCGACTATCCCGCCACGTTCATCTGGACCGCGACCTCGGACGACAGGGTGGGGCCGGTCCAGGCGCGCAAGATGGCAGCCCGGATGGAAGCCATGGGCATACCGGAAGTCTGGTTCTATGAGTCGCTGGAGGGCGGCCACGCCGGGGCCGCGGACAACCGGCAGAGCGCGCGGCTGCACACCGCCTCGCATGCCTTCCTCTGGAACATGCTGACCCGCGGCTCGTAAAATCGACTGGGCACTTGGTGTCCGATACAGGGCTGAAACGGACACGGACTGCTCACTCGATGGTGGCGGGCGGGCGTTTTGCTAACAACCCCCTGTTCTGGGTAACCTTGGTGGGCTAGCAATAGCGTTTGGAGACGTGCCAGAGCGGCCGAATGGGCTTCACTGCTAATGAAGTGTGGGGCACAACTCCACCGGGGGTTCAAATCCCCCCGTCTCCGCGCCAGGCCCCCTCTCCGGAGGGGGCCTTTTGCGTTTCCGAGAGCCAGGTTTGCACTGGACAACCGATGGAGCCTGCAGACCGCCCTCCAACCGCCACAACAGCACCAATGGCCACTCCAGTCACAGCATCTGTTGCGGAGTGCAAACGCTCAGCCGGCCTGGGCCAGGACCAGCGGCAGCACCTGGCCGGCGCCGGCCTGGCGCAGGGCCCGGCCGGCCGCGGTCAGGGTCCAGCGGCTCTCCGCCAGATCGTCAATCAGCAGCACGGGCTGGCCCGCGGCCGCGGCCAGTGCCCCCTGAAGCTCCGGTCCGACGACCAGCCGCTCCCATACTCCTGCCAGCCGGTACGCACTGTTACCACCTCGGCCTCCGGTGGGGCCGCCGTGCGCCAGGGAGAGCTCGCCCAGATAGGGGATGCGTCCTATCTCGGAGATTCCGCGGGCCAGCGAGCCGACCAGCCTGGGCCGGCTGCGCGAAGCGATGGACACGATGGCAGCCGGACGTCCTTCGCCGCCCCAGCCGGACTGTCCCCAGTCGCGCAGCACACCCACACAGGCCTGCAACATCCCCGGAGCCAGCTCCGAGTCCGAGGCGCCGGCCGCAAACAGCTCCCGCAGGGCACCGCCCCAGCCAAGGTCCGTCAGCCGTGCGAGCGCGCGGCCCTCGGCACCGCGCTCGGCGGCGCTGAGCTTGCCCTTGACCGGCACGCCCAGCCGGTCCATGCCGCTGGGCCACTGCAGCCGTGGTTCCAGGGCCACTCCGGCGCGGCTGAGGGTTTCCCCCGCGGCGGCCGTTGCGGCGGAATCCACGCCCGCGGAAAACCAGCGGCCGGCGCAGTTGTCGCAGCGCCCGCATGGCGCCGACGTCTCGTCGTCGAGCGAAGAGGTCAGGTACTCCATCCGACAACCTGACGTCTGCTCGTAGACAATCATTTAGTCCTGCTCGTTGACGCGGGCGGCGGCGATCCGCTCGTAGCGGTCCCGGTCGTATTCCCACGGCCGGGCGGTGGCCCGCCAGCCTCCGCCCACCCGTTCCACCGCGCCGTCGACGGCGAGGACCTTCAGCAGCAGCTCCAGCGGAGTGCGGCGCAGGTCCACCCGGGCCTCCAGCGCCACCGTGGAGACAGCTCCGCCGGCTTCGGCCAGCGCCTGCAGTACGGCCGCGGCCTTCTGCTCCGAGGGCATTGAGGCGGTGGCAAAGTACTGCCAGATGTCCTTGTCCTCGGCTCCCGGAAGCAGCAGGACGTCCGCGTTGGCGGAACCGCGGCCGGCACGGCCGACCTGCTGGTAGTACGCCACCGGCGAGGACGGCGCACCCAGGTGGATGACGAAGCCCAGGTCCGGTTTGTCGAACCCCATGCCGAGCGCGCTGGTGGCCACCAGCGCCTTGACCTGGTTGTCCTTGAGCAGCTGCTCGGCCGTTTCCCGCTCCGCCGTGTCGGTGCGCCCGGAGTAGGAGAGCACCTTGTGGCCCGCCCCGGCCAGCAGCCGGGCGGTGTCCTCCGCGGCGGAAACGGTCAGCGTGTAGATGATCCCGCTGCCGGGGAGATCGCCCAGGTGCGTCAGCAGCCAGCCCAGCCGATCCCGTGAATCCGGCAGCCGCAGCACGCCCAGCCGCAGCGACTCGCGCGTCAGCCCGCCGCGGATGGTAAAGACACCGGCGCCGAGCTGCTCTTCGATGTCCGCCACCACACG
>JBBRKU010000188.1:0-5172 GCA_038231735.1 Actinomycetales bacterium
CCAGTACTGCAGCGCCAAATGTTCCCGGTGGATGAGGGACAGCCCACGAAAAGCGCTCCACAGTATGGCAGGATCCTGGTCTGGACATCCGTCGGGGTCAGCCTGCACAGCGCGCAACGGGTGATCGGGGCCGATCGCAGCCTGGGCTTGAGGCATGCCCGTCCACAAGCCCTCGGCCTGGAACAGCAGCCAGCACAGCGAAGCCGGTTGGGCAGAGTCCGGAAGCCGAAACGCCAACCGGAACAGCGTCTCGGTGGCGGCCAAGGCCTCGGTTGCCGGTCGGAGACGGCGGGTAAAGAAATCCAGGACCGGGCCAAAACTTGGCTTGTATGCGGACACGAATTCCGCCGGATCCGCAAAGCCGCCGTCCAATTCCCTGAGCACGCATCCCCCTTGACGTCGCCGTCCGCTCCCGTGCGGACCCAGTGCAGCACGCGCATGGAATCCCCTCCCCTGCCGCCAGCCGGTCGCCTCCCGGCGGGCCTCCGGATGCTGCGCGGGACATCCGCGCCGGCTACCCCAGCGCCCGCGGATGCGCGGCGGCGTAAACCTCGCGGAGCGTATCCGCTGTTACCAGAGTGTAGACCTGCGTCGTCGTCACAGACGCGTGGCCCAGCAGTTCCTGGACGACCCGCACGTCCGCGCCGCCTTCCAGCAAGTGCGTGGCGAACGAGTGGCGCAGGGTGTGCGGGGAAACGACCTTGGTGATGTTGGCGCGCTCGGCCGCCATTTTGAGGATGGTCCAGGCGCTCTGCCGGCTGATCCGGCCGCCGCGCGCGTTCAGGAACAGGGCGGGTGTGCCCTTGCCCTTGGCGGCGAGCAGCGGCCGGCCGCGGACCAGATAGGACTGGACGGCGCGCGCACCGTACGAGCCCAGCGGGACCAGCCGCTCTTTGGAGCCCTTGCCGAACAGCCGGACGACGGAGGGCCCGGCCGGCTGGCGCTGTTGGCCACCGGCAGGGGTCTCCGTACCGGGACCGGCCGCAGCCGCGCCTGCGGTTGCGGTCTTGTCCGCGTCCAGGCTGACGGTAACGTCGTCCACGTCCAGCCCGACGGCTTCGCTGATGCGGGCGCCGGTGGAATAAAGGAATTCCAGCAAGGCCCTGTCCCTGAGCCCGGTGGCCGTGTCCGTGCCAGCGGCTTGGAGGATCCGCGTGACCTCGTCCACTGAGATCGCTTTGGGCAGCCGGCGGCCCGCCATCGGCGGGTGCACGTCGGCCGCCGGATCGATCGTGGTGACGCCCTCCAGCGCCCAGAATTTATGCAGTCCCCGCACGGCAACGATGGTGCGCGCGGCCGAGCGGATGCCCAGCGCGCTGGCACCGTCCGAGCCGTCCGCCAGTGCCTGGGCGAAGGCGGTGACGTGGTGCCGGGTGATGTCGCGGGGCTCGACAACGCCGGAGTCGGCGAGGAACTGCTGATAGCGCCTGAGGTCCCGCCGGTAGGCCGCCATGGTGTTCACCGCCAAACCGCGCTCGACGCCCACGTGCTGAAGGTAGTCTACGACGGCACGGCCGAGGGGACCGGCCGGTGCAGGTGGCGCCTTGGGCCCAGCGTCCGCCCCGGATCCGGCGGTAACGCTCATTGCTCCCGCTGGCTGGGATGCGCAGGCCACGGGGCATCGGCGGGACGCAGGTTGGCATAGCCTGCGGCACGCGCGGCTGCGACGGCCAGGATTCCGACGACGGCCGAGGGGTTGTGCAGGGATCCGTCCAGGACGGACGCCACAGCATCATCGAGTTCCACCCAGCGGAACTGGATTTCTGCCTCCTCGTCGGTGCGGACGTGGCGCTGGTCCTCCGGGACCACACTCAGCCCGCGGGCGAGGTAGATCCGGATGGCCTCGCTGGAGGAGCCGGGCGAGTTGAAGACGTCCGCCAGCACGTTCCATTCCGAGGCCACCAGGTCGGCTTCCTCGGCCAGTTCCCGGACAGCTCCGGCAACAAAACCCTCGCCGGAGACGTCCAGCAGTCCCGCCGGGATCTCCCAGAGCGCCATCTTCACGGGGTGCCTGTACTGGCGCAGCAGCAGCAGCTGGCCGTCGTCGTTCATCACCAGCACCGCCACCGCACCGGGATGGTCGATGTAGTCCCGGGTCAGCGTCTCGCCGCCGTCCTCAAGGGCGAAGGCGTCGCTGACGACATTCCAGATCCTGCCCTGGTATACCGTCTCGCTGGAAAGCAGCGGGCGCGCACTGGGCCGGTCGGCCAGCTCCTCCTCGCCGATAACCGGGGCGGCGGCGGGAACCGATGGATCGGCAGGAAACCGTGAGTCGGCGGGCCCGGGCATGGCCTAGACCTCGAGCAGGCGGGTGGCCCGCTGGCGGTCCAGGGCCGCGGCGACCAGCCCGGCTAACTGCGGGTGGGGACGGGTGGGACGGGAGCTCAAGTCCGGATGCGCCTGCGTCGCGACGTAGTACGGGTGGACCTCGCGGGGCAGTTCGACGTACTCCACCAGCTTGCCGTCCGGGGACGTTCCGGAGAACACCAGACCCTTGCCGGCAATCTGCTCGCGATACTTGTTGTTGACCTCGTAGCGGTGCCGGTGCCGTTCTCTGACGGTGGTGGCGCCGTAGGTTTCCGCGACGACGGAACCCTCATCCAGCTTGGCCTCGTACAGGCCCAGGCGCATGGTTCCGCCCAGGTCGCCCTTGCCGTCGACGATGTCCAGCTGCTCTTCCATCGTGGCGATCACCGGGTACTTGGAATCCGGCTCGAATTCGCTGGAGGATGCGCCCTCCAGGCCCACCACGTTGCGGGCGTACTCGATCACCATGCACTGCAGCCCCAGGCACAGTCCCAGTGAGGGCAGCTGGCTTTCGCGGGCGAAGGTCAGGGCTCCCAGTTTGCCTTCCAGGCCGCGGATGCCGAAGCCGCCGGGCACACAGATGGCATCGACGCCGTCGAGCGCCCTGGCGGCGCCGGCCTCGGTGGCGCATACGTCCGACGGGACCCAGCGGATCTTGACCTTGGCGTTGTTGGCGAAGCCGCCGGCGCGCAGCGCCTCGGTGACGGAGAGGTACGCGTCCGGAAGGTCAATGTATTTGCCCACCAGCGCGATCTCGACGCTGTGCGAAGGGTTGTGGACGGCGTCGAGCAGCTTGTCCCACTTGGTCCAATCGACGTCCTTGAACGGCAGGTCCAGGGCCCGGACAATGTAGGAGTCCAGCCCCTGCGAGTGCAGCGTCTTGGGGATGTCATAGATGCTCGGCGCATCCGGGCAGCCAATGACCGCGTCGATGTCCACGTCGCACATGCGTCCGATTTTCTCGCGCATGGCCTCCGGGACCACACGGTCCGAGCGGAGCACGATCGCGTCGGGCTGGATGCCGATGGAGCGCAGAGCGGCCACCGAATGTTGGGTGGGCTTGGTCTTCAGCTCCTGCGACGGGCCTATGTAGGGCACCAGCGACACGTGCAGGAAGAAGACATTACTGCGGCCGATGTCCTGGCGCACCTGGCGTGCCGACTCCAGGAACGGCTGGGACTCGATGTCGCCGACGGTGCCGCCGATTTCGGTGATGATGACGTCCGGGGCCTTCTTGCCGTCGGCCGGCAGGCGCATCCGGCGCTTGATCTCATCGGTGATGTGCGGGATGACCTGGACGGTGTCCCCCAGGTATTCACCGCGTCGCTCCTTGGCGATCACCGTCGAATAGATCTGGCCGGTGGTCACATTGGCCGAGCCCTCGAGGTTTTCGTCCAGGAACCGCTCATAGTGGCCGATGTCGAGATCCGTTTCGGCGCCGTCGTCGGTGACGAAAACCTCACCGTGCTGAAAGGGATTCATTGTGCCGGGATCCACGTTGAGATAGGGATCCAGCTTTTGCATGGTCACGGACAGGCCGCGCGCCCGGAGCAGATGGCCCAGACTGGAAGCCGTGAGCCCCTTCCCCAGGGAGGATGCCACGCCGCCCGTAACGAAGATGTGTTTGGCCGTCTTGGACTGGCCACTGAACCGGGAATTTGATCGCTGCACCACGGGGTTTGAGCCTATCACCTTTCCCGGGCCGTCGGGCCTGCCGTTCCTGGGCGGGTCTCCGGTGGGTCAGGGGATGCTGCGAGCGTCGTCGAGGAGTTCCTGGGCATGGGCCTGGGCGGTCGCGGAGTCTTCCTGGCCCGCCAGCATCCTGGCCAGCTCGCGGACGCGTTCGGCGTCGTCCCGCAGGGTGACGTCGCTGGAGGTGAAGCCCGCGCCGGAGGTTTTGGTGACGCGGATGTGCTGGTCCGCGAAGGCGGCGACCTGAGGCAGGTGCGTGACCACCAGCACCTGGACGTGCCGGGCCAGCATGGCGAGCCGGCGGCCGATCTCCACGGCGGCCTTTCCGCCGACGCCGGAATCCACCTCGTCGAAGACAAAGGTCGGCACCGGGTCCACGGCCGCGAGCACCACCTCAATGGCCAGCATCACTCGTGACAGTTCACCGCCGGAGGCGCCCTTGCCCAGCGGCCGCGGCGCCGCGCCGGCGTGCGGCTTGAGCAGGAAGGAGACCTCGTCCGCCCCGTGGATTCCCCGTTGGGACGCGGGTTCGACGCCGATGACCAGCTGCGCGTCCGGCATCGCCAGAGCCTTGAGCTCGGTGCTGACGCGTGCGGACAGCTGGGCCGCGGCCTTCACCCGCGCCTTGGTCAGCGCCGCGGCGAGGTTGTCCAGCTCCGTCGCTGCGTCCGCCACCTCGCGTTCCAGGGATTCAATCCGGCTGGAATCGTCCTGCAACTCGTCCAGCCGGAGCCGGGAGGCCTGCGCCCACTCCAGCACCTGGTCCACGGAGGGGGCGTATTTGCGCACCAGCACGGCCAGTGCGCCGCGCCGGTCCTCGACCTCGGCCAGCCGGCCGGGCCCCTCGGAATCCAGGGACGTTGAATAGCTGGCCAGGTCGGAGGCGATGTCCGCCAGCAGGTAGCCCACCTCGGCCAGCCGGGCAGCGGCGGCCTTCAGCTCGCCGTCGTGCTCGCCGACGCCCTCCAGTGCGCGCTTGGCGGTATCCACCAGTGTGGTGGCGTCCCCTGCGTCGCTGAAGTCTCCCGCAATCAGGGTCTGATGGGCCTGCTGCGCTGCGATCCGCAGTTCCTCCAGGTTGGCGAGTTTGATGGACTCCGTCTTAAGCGCATAGTCCTCACCGGGCTGCGGGTCCACCGCATCGTTCTCTTCCAGCGCCAGCTGGAGGGATTC
>JBBRKU010000189.1:0-5166 GCA_038231735.1 Actinomycetales bacterium
TTCCCTCCCGGTTCCACCTTCAAGGTGGCCACCGCGCTGGCCCTGTTGCGCAAGGGCCAGACGCCGGAGAGCACCGAAGAGTGCACCCCGACCGTTACCGTGGACGGGAAATCCTTCAAGAACGCCAGCTCCTATCCGTCCGCGCACCTGGGCAGGATCCCGCTCCGGGAGGCGTTCGCGCATTCCTGCAATACCGCCTTCATCTCCAATCAGGGCTTCGCATCGCAGGCGGATCTGGCCGATGCCGCGGCCTCCCTGGGTCTCGGTGTGGACCCGCAGTTCGGCGCGCCCGGATTCTTTGGCTCCGTGCCGTCCTCGGAGTCCGTAACCGATCATGCCGCCTCGATGATCGGCCAGGGCAAGGTGCTGGTCTCGCCGCTGGCAATCGCCGCCGTGGCGGCGTCCGTGGAACACGGGGCCCTGGTGCAGCCCAAGCTGGTCCTTCCTGCCGCCGGCGCCGGGGCATCTCCGGGGTCTTCGTCTCCGGGGGCTTCTTCACAGGCTTCCGCCACGGAGTCCGCAACGGCCGGCAGCGCCGCGACCGCTTCGGCCGCGGCGAGCGTTTCCGCTGGCAAGCCGCTGACCAAGGAAGAGGCCGCCGCACTGGCTGACATGATGCGCGGAGTCATCACCAGCGGACATGCGGGATTCCTGGCTAATGTTCCAGGGCCCCCGGTGATCGCCAAGACGGGTACCGCGGAATACGGCACCGAACTGCCGCTGAAAACCCACGCCTGGATCATTGCCGCCCAGGGCGATCTGGCCGTGGCCGTCTTCGTTGATGACGGCGACTACGGTGCGGTCAGCGGAGGCCCGCTGCTCAAGGCTTTCCTGACAGGCGCAGCGGGGTAACTGCCTGTTGCCATCTCTCCGGACGCCTGCCGCGGACGATCCCATGCGCCGCGGATGTCAACGGCCCGCATATTTGACCTGGCGGGTACTGGGCAAGTGGGCAAATACCGGGCAAATACGGGGTAGGTTGGCGGGTGCTCGACGGCCCGGCGCGCAGTTGTTGCACGGGGCAGCCCGGGTGGGCGTAGGTTTGCCTTACTGGTTACCGGGAGTAAAATACGTCATACTTGTGTTGTGTATTCTATGACTGGAATTCCTACTGCCACCGGGTTGCGCTCCGGCACGCACCCGGGCCATCGCGCCGGCGTGCCTGGAGGGCACGAGAATGACGAGCGTACCAAAGACCGTGTGCTCGGTGCCGTACTGGAACACGGCCCCGTCAGCGCCGCCCAACTGGGCAAGTTACTGGGACTGACACCCGCGGCCGTGCGTCGGCACCTGGATATCCTCTCCCGGGACGGCGTCATTGAAGTGAAGCTGATCAGCAATTCGCGCACCGGCGCCGGCCGTCCGGCCCGCCGCTATGTGCTCTCCAAGCGGGGCCAGTCCGAGCTCGGCGACGATTACCTGGAGATTGCCCGTACGGCTTTGTCCCAGCTCTCCGAGATCGGCGGCGAGGCCGCCATCAGGGAGTTCGCGGCCAACCGCTTCGCCCAGATGGAGCGCCGCTACCTTCCCGTCGTCGAGCAGGCCGGCAGCGATGTGGCGGAACGCGCCCGGGCGCTGGCCGACGCGCTCAGCGGCGACGGTTACGTTGCCTCCTCCGCCAGTGTCAACAGTGCCTCCGCCCTTTCCGCGGAGCAGCTGTGCCAGGGGCACTGCCCCGTGCAGGAGCTGGCCTCTGAATTTCCCCAATTCTGCGAGGCGGAAACACAAGTGTTTTCGCGTTTGCTTGGAGTGGATGTACGCAGGCTCTCCACGCTGGCCAGCGGGGGACACGTGTGTACTACCCACATACCAACCGGAAGGGCCGCGGTGCCCGTCAGGGTGGCAATAACCACCAAGGCGGATGCCGTAGCCCCGATGGAAATCGAAGTGTCCAACCATCAGCAAGAAAGGCCATGATGACGGATCAATTAGCACAGGATGTAGGCATTGGAGACACTGCCGTTCCTGACACCACCATTTCCGACATTCTGGAAAAGAATCCAGAACTGGATGGCATCGGCAACTATGCCTTCGGCTGGTCCGACAAGAACGACGTCGGTGCCAACGCCCGCCGCGGCCTCAGCGAGGAAGTGGTCCGGGATATCTCGGCGAAGAAGAACGAGCCGAAGTGGATGCTGGACCTGCGCCTGAAGGGGCTGAAGTACTTCGACCGCAAGCCGATGCCGACGTGGGGCGCTGACCTTTCCGGCATTGACTTCGACAACATCAAGTACTTCGTGCGTTCCACCGAGAAGCAGGCCAAAACGTGGGAGGATCTCCCCGAAGACATCCGCAACACCTATGAAAAGCTTGGCATCCCGGAAGCGGAGCGCGGCCGCTTGGTCTCCGGAGTCGCGGCGCAGTACGAGTCCGAGGTGGTGTACCACCAGCTCCGTGAGGACCTGGAACGCCAGGGCGTCATCTTCCTGGACACGGATACCGCGCTGCGCGAGCACCCTGAGATCTTCCAGGAGTACTTCGGCACCATCATTCCGGTCGGTGACAACAAGTTTGCATCACTGAACACGGCCGTGTGGTCCGGCGGATCCTTCGTCTACGTCCCCAAGGGAGTGCACGTGGAGATCCCGCTGCAGGCCTACTTCCGTATCAATACGGAGAACATGGGCCAGTTTGAGCGGACGCTGATTATTGCGGACGAGGACAGCTATGTCCATTACATCGAGGGCTGCACGGCTCCGATTTACACTTCGGACTCGCTGCACTCGGCCGTTGTCGAGATTGTCGTGAAGAAGGGCGCCCGCGTCCGCTATACGACCATCCAGAACTGGTCCAACAACGTCTACAACCTGGTCACCAAGCGTGCCATTGCGCACGAGGGTGCCACCATGGAGTGGGTCGACGGCAACATCGGTTCGAAGGTCACGATGAAGTACCCGGCCGTGTACCTGGTGGGGGAACACGCGAAGGGCGAGACGCTCTCCATCGCTTTTGCGGGCGCAGGCCAGCACCAGGACACCGGTTCCAAGATGGTGCACATCGCGCCGAACACCAAGTCCTCCATCATCTCCAAGTCCGTGGCCCGCGGCGGCGGTCGGTCCGCCTACCGGGGCCTGGTCCAGGTCCGTGAGGGCGCCACGCACTCGGCCAACACGGTCCGCTGTGATGCGCTGCTGGTGGACACGATTTCCCGCTCCGACACGTACCCATATGTCGACGTCCGTGAGGACGACGTCACCATGGGGCACGAGGCTACGGTGTCCCGGGTCAGCGAGGAGCAGCTGTTCTACCTGATGTCCCGAGGCATGCGCGAGGACGAGGCCATGGCGATGATTGTTCGCGGGTTCATTGAGCCGATCGCCCGCGAACTTCCCATGGAGTACGCCCTTGAGCTCAACCGCCTGATCGAACTCCAGATGGAAGGGGCCGTCGGTTAATGCCTGAGGTCACAAACAACGCCGTACAAGAAAAGGCACGCCTGGGTGCGCCCAGCGGAATCACCCTCACCGGGAAGAAGCGGCCGGTCATCGACGGCTTCACCGAAGAGGGCGAGAGCCTGAACCAGATCAACCCCAACAGCGGTCCGCTGACCGGGGCAGCGGCCAAGGCGCACAGCCACGGCGGCGGCGTCGGCATCCCGGACAGCTCCCGCGCCGGCCGGCTCAGGTCGTACCACACCGCGGACTTCCCGGCCATCACCGGACGCGAGGAGGACTGGCGGTTCACCCCGCTTAAGCGCCTGCGTGGACTGGACCGTGCCGGACTCAACGGCGTGGAGCTCAGCGGCCCGGCACCGGTGGTCGAGGTTTCCAAGCCCGCCGCCGTCGTGCTGGAGACCGTGGACCGCAGCGACGCCCGGATCGGCAGCGCCGGCATCCCCGAGGACCGCGTCTCCGCGGCCGCGTGGGAAGCCTTCGGCGAGGCCACCGTGCTGACCATCCCGGCTGAATTCGACGGCAGCGGTGAGGACCAGGTTGTCACCGTGACGCTGACCGGCGCCGGTGAGGCCCCCGCCGCCAGCCACCTGCTGGTGCACGCCAAGCGTTTCTCGCGCTCCGTCGTCGTACTGGACCACCGCGGCGCCGCCGTGGGGTCCGACCCAGGCGAGATCGTCGTCGACGTCGGCGCGCAGCTGACCGTGGTCAGCATCCAGGACTGGGCCGACGGCGCCGTGCACGCAAGCTCGCAGCAGGTCAAGGTGGGCCGCGACGCGAAGATCAAGCACGTCGTGATCAACCTCGGCGGCGATCTGGTGCGCATCACCCCGTCCACCCGTTTTGCCGGCCCGGGCGGCGATGTGGAAATGTACGGCCTCTACTTTGCCGATGCCGGCCAGCACTTTGAGCAGCGCCTCTTCGTGGACCACTCGGTGCCGAACTGCAAGTCCCGGGTCACCTATAAGGGTGCCTTGCAGGGCCGGGACGCGCATTCCGTCTGGGTCGGCGACGTGCTGATCCGCAAGGAAGCCGAGGGCACCGACACCTACGAGATGAACCGCAACCTGATCCTGACCCAGGGGGCGCGCGCCGACTCGGTGCCCAACCTGGAGATCGAGACCGGGCTGATTTTGGGGGCCGGCCATGCCAGCGCCACCGGACGGTTCGACGACGAGCAGCTCTTCTACCTGCAGGCCCGTGGCATCCCCGAGGATGTTGCCCGCCGCCTGGTGGTCCGTGGCTTCCTGAACGAGATCATCCAGCAGATCAAGGTGCCCGCCCTGGAAGAGCGGCTCCGCGAGGCTGTCGAACGCGAGCTGAACGCCGGAGCGCTCTGATGACACCCCCCGCCGGCGAGCTGGTCTGCAAACTGGGAGATGTTGCTGTCAAGAGCGCGCTGCGCATTGAGATCGACGACTTCCCGGTAGCAATCGTGAAGGACTCCGAAGGAAATCTGCACGCGATCGGGGACACCTGCTCGCACGCGGAGATCTCGCTGAGCGAAGGGGACGTGGAGGGCTGCACCATTGAGTGCTGGGCCCACGGCAGCTCCTTCGACCTGCGGACCGGAGAGCCACTGACATTGCCGGCGTATGAGCCGGTACCGGTCTTCGCGCTCAGCCTCGACGGCGACGACGTCTATGTGGACGTCCGCAACATTCTGAACGGGGTCGCAACCCCGGAACTTGAAGCTTAGAATAAGGAAAAGGAAGCGTATGTCTACTCTGGAAATCAAGGACCTGCACGTCAGCATCGAGACGGAACAGGGCAA